>JBBJNO010000263.1:0-1012 GCA_037720875.1 Luteimonas sp.
CTTCAGGAAAAAGGGAATGTTCATGCGCGAGCGCACGGCTGGATCGACTTCGTTGCGATAGAACCCGCCGGACCCATCGATCACCGAATACAGCAGCGATGATTTCCGCGCGTTGCGCCGCGCGAATTCCTCGACGCCGCCTTCGGCCAGCATCCACTTGAACACCAGCCCGGCCAGATACCAGTTCCACGTCGGCGGCGTGTTGAGCATCGACTCGCCCTTGACGTGCGAGGCGTAATTGAAGATGTCCGCGCGCGGCTGGCCGGCGCGTTCAAGCAGGTCACGGCGCACGATGACCACGCTGACGCCCACCGGGCCGAGGTTTTTCTGCGCACCGCCGTAGATCAATCCGTATTTCGTAACGTCCAGCGGTTCGGACGCGATGCTGGAACTGAAATCGGCGAACAACGGCACATCCCCGACATCCGGCGTGTCGACGCCGTTGCAAGGCCTGAACTCGACGCCGTGGATGGTTTCATTCGCCGTGATGTGCACGTAGGCCGCGTTGTCATCGAGCCGCCAGCTGTCGCGCGCGGGAATCGTGCGAAAGCCGCCGTCTTCACTGTTGGCGGCGACGTTGACTTCGACATACGGCTTGACCTGCTTGATCGCGGTCTTGCCCCAATGCCCGGTCACGATGTAATCGGCGCCCTGCCCCGGCGCGGCGAAGTTGAGCGCCATCAGCGCCTGCTGCACCGTCGCGCCGCCCTGCAGGAACAGCACTGCGTAATCGTCGGGGATCGACATCAGGGTGCGGAGGTCAGCCTCCGCCTCGGCCGCGACCGCCATGAATTCCGGGCCGCGATGACTGAGCTCCACGATCGAGGCGCCGACGTTGTGCCAGTCCAGCATTTCGTCTTGTGCCTGGCGCAAGACCGCCTCGGGCAGGGTCGCCGGGCCGGCGCTGAAGTTATAGGCACGTGGCATGTGGTGTTTTCCTGACGTGGAGATATGCCGAGTATGCCGCAGTGCAGCACGTTGGATCGCTGTCTTGCAGGAGCGGCTTCAGCCG
>JBBJNO010000263.1:1022-3602 GCA_037720875.1 Luteimonas sp.
TATTGCTCTTGCCGATCGAAAAAGCTCGCGGCTGAAGCCGCTCCTGCGAAAAAAAGCGTCCTGCACCGGAACGGTGCTCAGGTCGGCGCAAACCACAACAATGCACTCAAGGCCGCGCCCAGCAACGCCGCCGCCATCAACAACAGGGGCAGGCGTCGTATCGATTGCTTCAGCGGGGCGTTGGTTTCATCGGCAGCCTGCTGTCGCGCGCTGAGCGCCAGTTCGTCATTGGAACGGCGATCGCGATCCAGGTTGCGCATACCGGGCGCTTCGACGACGAACCGATGATGCGCGTCGATCACGATCTGGTCGCCCGACGACAACATCGCATCGCGCACGCGTTCGCCGTTGACCACGGTGCCATCGACCGAACCCATGTCGCGCAAGGCGACGCGGTCGCCGTGCAGCTCGATGCGCGCATGCCGTTCTGCCACGCCCGGATCATCGATGTGGATATCGGAATCGCGCAGCCGGCCGATGGTGCGCGGCCGCTCCAGGGTCAGGCAACGTCCGTGGTACGGCCCGCCCACACCGCGCAGGACCACGCGCTGGTCGTCGTTGGCGGGCGGCGTGCCGGGGAGATCCCTGGGCAGGCTTTCGCTGACCGCAGCGCCGGCCAGCACCAGTTCGATCCCGTCCACGTACACCGTGTCGCCGGCACGCAACATCGCCATGCGCTGCACGGGCCGGCCGTTGACGTGCACGCCGCGCATGCCATCGGGCACGTTCAGCCAGACGCCACGGCGATCCACGCAAAACTGCACCAACGGTGTGTGCGGAGGCTGGACCACTGCGATCCCACGATCATGATCGGGGTCGCGCCCAATGCCATGCACGCCCATGCCGATCGGAATGTCGGGGTGTTCATGCTTGGGAAATCGCAGGTTGAGGTTATCCACTCGCCGCAATGTTACAACGCGGTTGCCTGGATCGTCACAGCCGCAAACCCCACAATGCCGCACGCCCCGCAACGCCACTTCGGATGCCCTCATGTCCACGATCGATATCACGCACGCCCACTCACTACCCAAGGCCAAGGCACGCAAGGCCGTGGAGGACGTGGCGAAGAAATTGTCGGAACGGTTCGGCTTCGACTACGAATGGGACGAGGACACGCTGCACTTCACCCGCTCGGGCGTGGACGGCAGGATCGCGTTGATGCCGAAGCAGTTGCAGGTCAGCGCCAAGTTGGGGTTCCTGCTGGCGGCAATGAAAGCGCCGATCGAGAAGGAAATCCGTCGCGTACTCGATGAGCGGTTCAAATAGATCGATCGGTACCGTAGGGCGGAATGACCAGCTTCGCTGTTGAAAAGCCCTTCGCCTGGCGGCTCCCCCGCAGGTCGATCCGGTCGCGGTGAATGCCGCTGCGTAATTTGGAAGGTCGCTTCACTACATTCGGCGGAAGCGACTGCGTCGATTCCGCCCTGCCGACGTCAACTGCTTCGCTGCTGGAACGGATCTGCATCACCTTCAAACAAACGCCGCAACAGTTCGCGCTCATTGCGATCGATCTGCTCGATGAACGCCTCGGCATCGCCAAGCTCATCGAATGCGGCAAACCCGCGTTCCAGGAACCCCTGTAGTTCCGCGAATCCGGCCACCTTCGCCGGGCCGCGCGACACGTGCAGCAAGGTCGAGATCCCCGGCATCGCCAACGCCTGTGCCAGCCCCTGGCCGACCCGGCCGATCAGGTCGATCTGATGGCCGCGAAGCCGCGGCAATCCCACCTCGCGATAGGCCTGCGCATATAACGCACCATCGAGTTTGCGGCGACGCGGTGCGATCCGTTGCAGCGTTTGCGCCATGCGCAGGTCGAAGGCGTGGGTGAGCGCGCCCAGTTCGATGCCATCGGTGACGGCGTCGAGCAACCCCGCCGGCAGCAGCCCGCGCATCATCGGCAGGACCCGGGCGATGTCGGCATCGCGGCGGCTGAAATCGTGGTCGCCATACACATCGGTCAGGAAGAACCGGGCCGCAGGCGCGCTGCGCGGGTTGCTGAGCAGTTGTGCGAATTGCGCTTCCAGCCGTGCCGATTGCCAGCGGCGCAACTCCGGCAGCCAGCGCAGGGTGTTGCGCGGCTCGCGCACGGGATCGTGCAGGGCCTGGTGATACGCCAGTCGGCGTGCAAGTCGGTCGGAGCTGTGGCGCGGCATCGGCGCATCATCGTTGCGCGCACGTGATGCCGCAATCGCGATGCACCGCAATCGTGATTCGCTAGTGCAGCAAGGATCGAGGCAGGCTCGACGGGCGGCACGCTCCGCTACACTCACCGCTCCCGTGCCGTCGGATCCTCGATGCTCCTCCTCCACTCGGCACGCAATCGCAGCAGCTCCGTCGCGACATCAAGCAAGCGGCCGGTGCATCGCGCGCCGTCCAGGATCGGCCTTGCCATCGCCGGCGGCGGCCCCATCGGCGGCATGTACGAACTCGGCGCATTGCGTGCCCTGGACGAAGCATTCGATGGGCTCGACCTGACGCGCCGGGATTGCTATGTCGGCGTCAGCTCCGGTGCGTTCCTCGCGGCGGGGCTCGCGAACCGCATGAGCACCGCCGAGATGTGCCGCATCTTCATCACCGGCA
>JBBJNO010000264.1:0-3595 GCA_037720875.1 Luteimonas sp.
CCTCGGCGGGCTGTTCTCCACCACCGAGGCCGAAGTGCTCGCCGGCGCCATCACTCGACAGCAGCGTCACCGCGTCGGCGTGGGTCAGTTTGGGGTTGCCGAGCAAGGCCGCGACCTGCGGATCGGCGGCGATGCGCGCGGCCAGGCCGAGCGCCTGCGACCACGGCTCGGCAACTCCACTGCCCTGCGCCAGCGCGAACGCGGCGCGGGCGTAGGGACGGGCGAGGGTCAGGGCCTGGCTCATGGGTGAGGGCACTCGTTCAAGGCGAGTCCGTTCAAAGCTGCGCCGCCAGTTCGTCCAGCAGCACCTTGTGGGCGCTGGCATCGATCTCGCGGCGCAGCAGCTTTTCGGCGCCACTCACCGCGAGCGCCGAGACCTGCAGGCGCAACGCTTCCCTGGCGCGGTTGGTGGCGGCGCCGATGTCGGCCTCGGCCAGCGCCTTCTGCCGGTCGGCTTCGGCGATCGCATCGTGCTTGGCCACGTCGATCAGTTGCAGGGCACGCTGGTGCGCCTGCTCGATGATCTCGTTAGCCTTGGTGCGCGCGTCCTTGAGGGCCGCGTTGACCTTTTCTTCCGCCTGCGCCAGATCCTTGTGGCTACGATCGGCAGCCGCAAGACCTTCAGCGATTTTCTGCTGACGTTCCTCGATGGCCGCCATCAGCGGCGGCCAGATGAACTTGACTGTGAACCAGATCAGGATCGCGAACGACAACGCCTGACCCAGCAAGGTCATGCCGATTTCCATGACATCCTTCCTTTGTACTGCTACGCGACGCGCGCATGGCGCGTCACCAGGGAGATGCCCGCCGGGCGGGCATCGGGATAGCGATGATCAGCCCGTGAGTTTCGACAGCAACGGGTTGGCGAACGCAAAGAACAGCGCCATCGCCAGGCCGATGATGAAGGACGCATCGATCAGGCCGACCAGCAGGAACATGCGGCCCTGCAGCATCGGCACCAGCTCGGGCTGGCGTGCGGCCGCCTCGAGGAACTTCGAACCCATGATGCCGATGCCGATGCACGCGCCGAGCGCGCCGAGGCCGATCATGAGGCCGATACCGATGGCCGTGTTGGCCTGGATAAGAGCGATTAGCTGGTCCATCTGGGTTTCCTTGAACAGAACGAGTGGAGATTACGGAGTGGAATTGTGTAAAACGGTCAGTGGTGCTCGTGCGCCATCGAGATATAGACGACCGACAGCACCATGAAAATGAAGGCCTGCAGCAGGATGATCAGGATGTGGAACACCCCCCACGCCGCGCCGAACAGTACGCCAGGCAGGAAGGTGATCCACGACGCCAGCAGGCCGGCGATCAGCATGAACACCAGCTCGCCCGCGTACATGTTGCCGAACAGTCGCATCGACAGCGACACCGGCTTGGACAGGTATTCGACGAGGTTGAGGATCAGATTCGGAATCACCATCGCGATCTTCCCCACCAGGCTGTCGGTGTGGAACGGCGAGGTCAGCAGTTCCTTGCCGAAACCGCCGAAACCCTTGGCCTTGACCGAGTAGAACAGGGTCAGGAAAAACACGCTGAGCCCCATCGCGGCCGTGGTATTCAGGTCGGCGGTGGGCACCATGCGGAAATAGGTGTGGTGCGCGGTCTCGTGTCCACTGAGCAAGGTGACCACTGCGTTGCCGATGTCCAGCGGCAGCAGGTCCATCGTGTTCATGAACAACACCCACATGAAGATCGTCAACGCCAACGGCGCGATGAAGCGGCGATCGCCGTGGAAGACATCCTTGACCTGGCCATCGACGAATTCGATGACCATTTCGACGAAGGCCTGTCCCTTGCCCGGCACCCCCGACGTGGCGCGGCGCGCCTTGAGGCCGAACCACAGGCAGAACAACGCGCCCAGGCCCAGCGAAATCAGCCAGGAGTCCCAATGAAAGCTGCCGCCGAGCACCGTGCCCGAGTTGTGGGTCAGGTGATGCTGGATGTAATCGGACAACCCGCCGCCCGATGTTGGAGCCGTACTTTCAGCGCTCACGCATGTCCCTCAACATTTCCGGTTTACAGCAAGGAAATTCAAAGCCAGTAACCAGGCCAACAGGCCCGCCCCCAGCCCCGCCAGCGCCGGCAGCGCCGGCAAGCGCCAGATGCCCAACACGATTGCCAACACCACCACGACCACCGCCCATTTCCCCAGCACCCCGAGGAACAACCGCACCAGGGCTGCATCGGCCGATTGGATGCCGCCGCCGAGTGCCAGCACCGTCGCCAGCGCGTTGCCCGCCACCAACGCCAGCCCACCGCCCGCCGCCGCCAGCGCATGTCGCGGATCCTGTGCAAGGAAGGCCACGGCGACCAGCCCTGCCACGATGGCCTGCAAGGCCAGCGCGCGCAGCGCGGAGACGCGGCCCGCGGCGATGGGATCGTGCACGCGAGAAACTCATTCAGCTGCGGGGGTCGGGCCCAAATCGGCCCAGCGAAGCCGCAAAAGTATAGCAGCCGCTCATTTTCTGCGGCAACCCCGTGACGTCCGCAAATCCTGCGGCAGGCGGGCAATACACGCTTCTGGGGAGGCCGGTCGGCCCGGCCGGAGCCCGCGCGAGGAACCTTTCCGCACCGGCCCGGTCAGTCTCTAACGAGGCCCACCCCTCACATCCTCGTCGATCCTCGGGTGGGTCCCGGAAGCCCCGGTGCGAACCGGGGCTTCGCCTTGTTTGGCACCCTGTGTTGTCGTGGCCCTTTGTAGGAGCGGCTTCAGCCGCGAGCGCCGGCGATGGTGGGCACCCTTCAAATCCGCCGCGAACCGGAAGCGCATTGTTCGCGAGTTCCACGTTTACATGAGACCGAACCATGCGTAGCGATGTCTGCGCTGCAGGGTTGGCCGTCTTTTTCCCGGGGTTTCAGCCCTCGTCGGCGCTCGCGGCTGAAGCCGCTCCTACAGAAGGTGTGCGCGCTCAATCCTCTTCCCAGCGAATATCGGCTTGGCCGTTCAAGTCCAGCGCCATCTTGATGGCATCGAGCAGTACCGAAGACGCGCCCGCCTCGACCAGCAGCAGGAAGGTGTCGTTGTCCACGTAGTAGTCGCGGTCGTCGCTGGATTCCTCCTCCATCTTCGCGATCAACAGATCCAGATCCTGCTGGTTGATCTCGCCCAGCAGGCGGTCGTCGGCTTTGTCGTAGAGTTTGGGCATGGCGTTTCTCCTGTCGCGTGCCGCGATTATTTCTTCCTGGGGATGTAAAGATCGGTGATGGTGCCTTCGTAGACCTCGGCCGCCATGCCGACCGATTCGCTCAGGGTCGGATGCGGATGGATGGTGTGGCCGATGTCGCCGGCTTCGCAGCCCATTTCGATGGCGAGCGCGATTTCCGCGATCAGTTCGCCCGCGTGCACGCCGACGATGCCGCCACCGATGACGCGATGCGTGGCCTCGTCGAAAATCAATTTGGTGAAGCCTTCGGTCCGGCCCAGGCCCAACGCGCGACCACTGGCCGCCCACGGGAACTTGCCGACGCCGATTTGCAGGTTTTTTGTCTTCGCTTCGGTTTCGGTGACGCCGACCCAGGCAATCTCCGGATCGGTGTACGCCACCGACGGAATCACGCGCGCAACCCACTCTCGGCTTTTATCAGGATC
>JBBJNO010000265.1:0-3564 GCA_037720875.1 Luteimonas sp.
GATCAACGAATTGCTCGCCGATTCGCCCACGGCCGACAAGGGCGTGTTGACGTTCTATCTCGGCGAGGCACATCGCCGCCGCAATGCCGCCGGTGATCGCGCTAAAGCCGCCGCACTGTATGCGCAGGCCGCGACGCTTCCCGGCACCCCGGCGGCCGTGTGGCGTGAACATGGTTTCGCCTTGCGGGATGCCGGGCGCAACGCCCAAGCACGCAACGCGTTGCAGCGTTATCTCGACTCGGCGCAGCAGACCGATGACCGCGCGTTCGTTCAACGCGAACTGAGCAAACTCGGAGGCGCACAATGAAATTTCATACGTGGCTCGGCGTGTGTCTGGTTGTGCTGCTGGCCGGTTGCGCATCGCGCGGCGGGCCACTGGTGTCGCCCGGCCCGAATCCGGCCGGCAGCGGCCTGACGATCGACAGCGAGATGGAATGGACGCGTATCTCGACGCAACGCTTCCAGTTGTGGACGATCGATGGCGAGTTGCTGAACCGCTTGTACCTGGTGCCGAGCGTACGCGAGCGCGAGTACATTTTTCTCGGCGCCAGGCAAACCAGGCGGCGCCCCGACGGCCCGTTTTTTCAGCCCGGCATGCGCGCCGATGAATTGCGCGACCTGATCATCGACGGGCTGGCAGCATCCGGCGCAATCAACATCCAGGCCAGCAACCTGCGCCCCGTCGATTTCGGCGGCCGCGAAGGCTTGCGCTTCGAGATGTCGCTGGCCAACGAGGAAGGCTTGAAGTACCAGGGTATGGCCGCGGCGTTCGAGCACGACCGCCAGCTCGCGCTCGCGATCTTCCTGGCGCCAAGCGAACACTACTATCCGCGCGATGCGGAAAAAGTGTCGCGGATGCTCGATACCTTGCGCTGGAAATGAGGGTCGCCGGGACTCGCTCTTTGTAGGTGTGAATTCATTCGCACGTTCTTGATCTTGAAATCAAGAGCGTGCGAATGAATTCACACCTACAACCAAGCGGCGTCCCAATGGGGATATGAACCCGCCTCGCTTGCCAGACCGGCCCGAAATGGGTTGCCGACCATGTAGCGTGCAATCTTCCGAAGGTCCTCATCCGCACGAACAGCACGATCGTAATAATTTGGCTGCCACAACGCGCCGCGACGACATAGAGGCACGTTGACACGTTGCGCGCTGCGTGCCTTGAAGCGTTTGACGAGTTCTGCAAGTTGAAGTGAGTCGCCGAGTTGGAATAGCCAGTGCACATGATCCGGCATGACCACGAAAGCCAGCGATGTAACCGCCTGCTCATCATTCAAGCGCCGCATTTCGCCGATCACGATGCGAGCTGAAACGAAATCCTCCAAACATCGTTGCTTGCGATCAGCGAGCACGGTCGTCACAAAATATGCGTGGCCGGCTTGGCTGTGCCGGCCACGAAGCAAAGCGTCATAAGGCATCCCTGCCTCCGTAGGTGCGAATTCATTCGCACGTTTTTGATCTTAAAACAACAGCGTGCGAATAAATTCGCACCTACATAAGCACAAACTTCACGCCGCGAGGATTTTGTTCCACTCGGCAACGCGATCGGACTTCGCAGCGAGCACGGCATCCGCATCACCCTCGATCTTCACCGAGTTGATCTTGTCGCCCTGCTTCACCGCATCCACCACCTCCAGGCCTTCCAGCACCTTGCCAAAAACGGTGTGTTTGCCGTCGAGCCACGTCGTGGCGATGTGGGTGATGAAGAACTGGCTGCCGTTGGTGTTGGGGCCGGCATTGGCCATCGACAACACGCCGCGCTCGTGGGCGACCCCGTTCTTGGTCTCGTCCTCGAACTTGTAGCCGGGGCCACCGGTGCCGCTGCCCTGCGGGCAGCCTCCCTGGATCATGAAATCGGGGATCACGCGGTGGAAGTTGAGGCCGTCGTAAAACCCGCGCTTGGCGAGGTTGACGAAGTTGGCCACGGTCAACGGGGCCTTGTCGGGGTACAGCTCCAAGCGGATCGGGCCGCGGTCGGTATCGAAGATGGCGTTCAGGGACATGTTGGGCTCCAGGAGCAAAGGGTTTGGCCGCGTATTAAGCGGATGGCCGCGAGCGCAGGCCGAGGAAGTCGAACAGAGATAAATTCTTCGCCTTATCCACGTTCATCAGCGTCATCCGTGGCAAAGAACACGCGCTGAGCCGCTATAATACCCGGCTTCCTTCACAGCCTTCAGCGCGCCCTGCCCTCAACCAGCATTCCCGGCGCGCCCTTCGTCATGTCCATTGAACGCCTCCGCAATATCGCCATCGTCGCCCACGTCGACCACGGCAAAACCACTTTAGTCGATCAACTCCTGAAGCAATCCGGGACGTTCAGCGAACGCACCGTGACCACCGAGCGGATGATGGACAGCAACGATCTCGAAAAGGAACGTGGCATCACGATCCTGTCGAAGAACACCGCGATCCGCTGGAAGTCGCCCGCCGGCGAGGAATACCGCATCAACATCGTCGATACCCCCGGCCACGCCGATTTCGGTGGCGAGGTCGAACGCGTGCTGTCGATGGTCGACTCGGTGCTGATCCTGGTGGACGCGATGGACGGCCCGATGCCGCAGACGCGTTTCGTCACGCAGAAGGCGTTCGCGATGGGCTTCAAGCCGATCGTCGTGGTCAACAAGGTCGACCGCCCCGGCGCGCGTCCGGACTGGGTGCTGGACCAGACCTTCGACCTGTTCGATCGCCTCGGCGCGACCGACGAGCAACTCGATTTCCAGACCGTGTACGCCTCCGCCTTGCACGGCTACTCAGGCCTGGAGCCGACGGTACGCGACGGCGACATGACGCCGCTGTTCCAGACCATCATCGACCACGTCGCGCCGCCGCCGGTCAACCTCGACGGCCCCTTCCAGATGCGCGTGACCTCGCTGCAATACAGCAATTATGTCGGCATCATCGGCATCGGCCGCGTGCAGCGCGGCACGATCCGCACCAACCAGCAGGTCACGGTCATCGACCGCGAAGGCAAGACCCGCAACGCCAAGGTGCTACAGGTGCTCGGCTTCCTCGGCCTGGAACGACATGAAGTCAAGGAAGCGCACGCCGGCGACATTATTGCCATCTCCGGTATCGAAGGCCTCGGTATTTCCGACACCATTTGCGATGTCGGCACGGTCGAACAATTGCCGGTGTTGACCGTCGACGAGCCAACCATCTCGATGACCTTCCAGGTCAACGACTCGCCCTTCGCCGGCACCAAGGACAAGAGCGGGGGCAAGTTCCTGACCTCGCGCCAGTTGCGCGATCGCCTGATGCGCGAGACGCAGCACAACGTCGCGCTGAAGGTGGAAGACACCGCCGACGCCGACAAATTCAAGGTGTCGGGTCGTGGCGAGTTGCACCTGTCGATCCTGATCGAGACGATGCGCCGCGAAGGCTATGAACTGGCAGTGTCACGCCCGGAAGTGATCATCAAGGACATCGACGGCCAGAAGATGGAACCGTTCGAGTCGCTGGTGGTGGATCTGGAGGAACAATTCCAGGGCGGCGTCATGGCGCGGCTCGGCGAGCGCAAGGCGCAGTTGACCAACATGGAACCCGACGGCAAGGGCCGCGTGC
>JBBJNO010000266.1:0-3561 GCA_037720875.1 Luteimonas sp.
GGCCGCGCGCTGGCCGATGCCGACAACGCATTGTTTGCGCCGCGTGGCGGGCAACTCGGCGGTGGGCCCGGCGCGGCGTTGTTCCTGGGTCTGCACGGCGAGCAAGCGTGGTTTGCCGCGCAGGCCGACACCATTGAACTCGACGCACCGCAGCGGATCGACCTGCGCAGTGCCGCCGCGTTATGGTCGCCGTTCGAGGCCACCCTGTTCGCGCAGGCGCGCGCGATGCTGCACTGGCGCGCGCGGCATCGGTATTGCGGCGTGTGCGGCGGCGAAGTGGCTTTCGTGCGCGCGGGCTGGTGCGGACATTGCACGCAATGCAACGCCGAGCATTACCCGCGCACCGATCCGGCGATGATCGTGGCCGTCAGCGACGGCAAGCGGTTGTTGCTGGGACGGCAGGCATCATGGCCAGTGCGCCGGTATTCGACGCTGGCCGGGTTCGTCGAACCGGGCGAGTCGCTGGAACAAACCGTCGCCCGCGAAGTCTTCGAGGAAGCCGGCGTGCGCGTGCGCAACAGCCGCTATCTCGCGTCGCAACCGTGGCCGTTCCCGGGCTCGCTGATGCTCGGTTTCGTGGCCGATGCCGAGCCGGACGTGCCACGCATCGGCGACGAACTGGAAGATGCGCGCTGGTTCGATATCGATGCCGTCGGGCGTGCGATCGGTCGTGAGTCTGGTGGCGAACCGGACAACTTGCGCGACGACGATTTCCTGTTGTCGCCATCGATCTCGATCTCGCGCTGGCTGGTCGAACGCTGGCACGCGGACGCGACTTCTACGTAGCATATCGGACAGAATCCGTAGCCCGGGTGGAGCGCAGCGATCCCTGAAGCGCTTGGTCGAATCACCAAGCAGCCCGGGTATCGCCTACGGCTCCACCCGGCTACGAGACTGTGTCGCGCCGCCTGACGACGAGACCTGTTCAGACGTTCTTTCTGAAACTATTCGCTGGAACACACGCGTTAGAATCGGCCCATGGCCACCACTCTCATCGCCGTTATCGTCGCGCTCGTGCTGGGTCATGTCGCGCAATCGTTGGCCGCCTCGGTGCGGCATTACGCTTGGTATGGCAACTGGCTGCGCTGGCTGGATTCGCGTTTTCCCGAAGGCAGCGTCTGGCGCGGCCGTTATGGCATTGCGCTGGCATTGATGCCGCCGCTGGTCGTGCTCGCCCTATTCCAGCTCGCACTCGATGAACCGTTGCTCGGCCTCGCCGGCCTGCTGCTCGGTGTCGTGGTGCTGTTCTATTCGTGGGGGCCGCGCGATCTCGACCTGGATGTCGATGCGATCGTCGAGGCACATGATCCGGTCGCCCGCCGCGAAGCCGCCGCCAGGCTCTGGCCCGACGGCGCGGCCGTGTCGCTCGATGGATCGGCGCTGGTCGATGCGGTGTTCCGCAACGGCCTGCGGCGCTGGTTCGGCGTGCTGTTCTGGTTCTTGTTGCTCGGTCCCGTCGGCGCGTTGCTGTATCGGTTGGCGGCGCTGTCGGCCGAAGGCGAATACGCGCGCACGTTGCCCGCCGAAACCTTAGACGGCGCACGCAGCCTGCTGGCCTTGCTTGATTGGCCGGTGGCGCAGTTGATGACGCTGTCGATGGCGCTGGTCGGCAACTTCGACACCGTGCTGGGTGCATGGCGCGAAGCAGGCGGCACGTCGTTCCGGCTGGATGCGGATTTCCTCGGCGCCGCCGCACGCGCCAGCGTCAAGAGCGAACTCGCCGACGAAGCGATGGACGATGCCGAATCCGGCGACGCCACCACGACCAGTGTCATGGCGTCGGCCCCCGAGTTGCCCGAATTGCGCGATGCCATGAGCTTGGTCTGGCGCATCCTGTTGCTGTGGCTGGCGGTGATCGCGCTGTTCGTGATCGCCGGCTGGGTCGCGTAACCTCGCGTACAAAAATCAGGCCGCGCAAAAATCAGGCCGCGCCGCCGCGCAACGCGCGCACTCTCGCTTCCAGCACGTCTGCCGTCGCCTCATCGCCATCGACCGGCGCACCCACCACCACTTCGACATGCGCGCGAAAACGGCGCGGCACGCGCATCTTGCCCAGCCGGGTCTCACGGCGGCTCCACATGCTGGCCCACATGCCGCGCAACGCCATCGGGATCACCGGCACCGGGCGCGTTTCCAGGATGCGTTCGACGCCGGCCTTGAACGCCGCGATCTCGCCATCGCCGGTCAACCGGCCTTCGGGGAAGAGGCCGATGATCTCGCCATCTGCCAGCACGCGATCGATCTCGGCAAACGCGCGCAGCATCAATGCCTTGTCTTCCTTCGCCGGCGCGATCGGGATCGCTTTCGCGGTGCGGAAGATCCAGCTCATCACCGGGATGCTGAAAATCCGGTGATACATGACGAAGCGCACCGGCCTCGGGATCGCACCCGACAGGATCAACGCATCCATGTAGCTGACGTGGTTGCAGACCACCAGCGCCGCGCCTTCATCGGGAATATACTCGATGCCGCGGATGCGCAACCGGTACAGCGTCTTCACCAGCACCCAGCTCAGGAACCGCATCAGGAACTCGGGGACGATGCTGAAGATCCAGATCGCCACCAATGCATTGGCGATGGCGAGCGCAAGGAACACCTGCGGGATCGTCCAGGCCAGATAACGCTGCACCACGATGCCCAGCACCGCCGCCATCACCACGAAGGCCGCGTTCTGGATGTTCATGGCAGCGATGACGCGCGAGATTTCGCTCTTCGGCGTGCGGCTCTGGATCAGCGCGAACAAAGGCACCACGAAGAATCCGGTGAACATGCCGATGCTGACCAGATCCATGACGATGCGCCAGCTGCCGGGCTGTTGCAGGAACGCGCCGATCTCGAGGCCCGTGTTGATGGCCACGCCGCTGCGCGCGAAATACAGGTCCAGCATGAAGGCGCTGATGCCGAATGCGCCCAGCGGCACCAGGCCGATCTCGACCGTGCGCGCGGACAATTTCTCGCACAACAACGACCCCATGCCGGTGCCGATGGAGAACAGCGCCAGGGCGAGGATGTACAAGGTCTCGCTGCCGCCCAGGTTCACTTCGGCATAGGTCGGCAGTTGCGCGGTCAGCACCGTGCCGATGAACCAGAACCACGACACGCCGAGCATCGCGTTGCGCACCGCGAGTTGTTTTTTCGCCAGGCGCAACACTGCAAACGATTCGGGGATCGGATTCCAGTTGATCTTCAGGCCCGGCGCGCCGGCTTCCGCGCACGGGATCGCGCGGCTGACCAGGTTGCCTGTGATCGCGAGCATCACGATGGCGGTCGCGGCCACCACCGGGCCGTGCTCGCCGGCCAGTTTGAAGATCAAGCCGCCAAGCAACATGCCGAGCAGGATCGAGATCGACGTGCCCATCTCGACCAGGCCGTTGCCGCCGGTCAATTCCTCGGGTTTCAGCACCGACGGCAGGATCGAATACTTCACCGGCCCGAACAGCGCCGACTGTAATCCGGTGCAGAACAGCGCGACCAGCAGCACGATCATGTTCTGCGTGAGGAAGCCGACCGCCGCCAGCGACATGATCGCGATTTCCATCGCGGTGGTGATGCGGATCAGCC
>JBBJNO010000267.1:0-3558 GCA_037720875.1 Luteimonas sp.
GTTCTCGACCAGTTCAAATTCCAGCTGGCCCGCGCCCCAGCCCGCGCATCCCAGCGCGACCACGGCCTGCGCCGGGCCCTTGCCCTGCGCCATCGCGATCAGGATGTCGCGCGATGTGGTCAGCGACAGGTTCTCGGCGATCGACAGCGTGCAATCCCACACGCCGCCGCCATCGTGCAGCACGAAACCGCGCTCGGGATGCACCGGTCCGCCGGCCAGCACCACCTGCTCGCGCAACGCGTCGTTCTCGGTGCCGATCTGCATCTGCTCGAACACCTCGCCCAACGTGTACTCGGATGCGCGATTGATGACGATGCCCATCGCGCCCTCCTCGTCGTGCTGGCAGATCAGCGCCACCGCACGCGCGAAGTTGGGATCGGCCAGCGACGGCAGCGCGATCAGGAGTTGGTTGGCGAGGGGCGTGGCGGCATCGGACATGGCGGCATTCTATCGCGTGGGTCCCGAGCGTATCGGTGGGATGTGGGAGTGGGAAGTGGCATTGAAACGGGTCACCTGAAAAGACTTGGAAGACGGTTGTTGTCTCGTCAATTCCGCGAAGGCGGGAACCCATGGCCGTGCTGTGTCAGATCCTCACAATCGCTCTGCGTCGTGCCTTCCCACAAAAAAGCCGGGCGAGGCCCGGCTTTTTTTGGTCACGCTGCGATCGAGATTGTCACCGCACCTCGGCCACCTCCACCCCATCCATCCCCTGCGCCAGCGTGCGTGCATCGCCGCCCTGCGAGAGCTTGATCTTCAAACGCACTTCGTTGGCGGAATCGGCGAAGCGCAAGGCGTCTTCGTAGCTGATCTCGCCGGCCTGGTACAGCTCGAACAGGCTCTGGTCGAAGGTCTTCATGCCCAGGTTGGTGGATTCCTTCATCACGTCCTTGAGCTTGTGGATCTCGCCTTCGCGGATGTAGTCCTGCACCAGCGGCGTGCCCAGCAAAATTTCCATGGCGACGCGGCGGCCCTTACCGTCGACGGTGGGCAGTAGTTGCTGCGCGACCACGCCCTTGAGGTTGAGCGAGAGGTCCATCAGCAATTGCGAGCGGCGGTCGTCCGGGAAGAAGTTGATCATGCGGTCCATCGCCTGGTTGGCGTTGTTGGCGTGCAGCGTGCACAGCACCAGGTGGCCGGTCTCGGCGAAGGCGATGGCGTGATCCATGCCTTCGCGGGTGCGCACCTCGCCGATCATGATCACGTCGGGCGCCTGGCGCAGCGTGTTCTTCAGCGCGTTTTCCCAGTTGTCGGTGTCGATGCCGACCTCGCGCTGCGTGATGATGCAGCCCTCGTGCTTGTGCACGAATTCGATCGGGTCCTCGATGGTGATGATGTGGCCGGTGGAGTTCTGGTTACGGTAGCCGATCATCGAGGCCAGCGAGGTGGTTTTACCGGTACCCGTGGCGCCGACGAAAATGATCAGGCCGCGCTTGGTCATCGCCAGCGTCTTGATGATCGGCGGCAGGTTCAATTCTTCGATCGTGGGAATCTTGGTCTCGATCCGGCGCAGCACCATGCCGACCTGGTTGCGCTGGTAGAAGCACGACACGCGGAAGCGGCCGACGCCGGACAGGCCGATGGCGAAATTGGACTCGTGCGTTTTCTCGAACTCCTCGCGCTGCGGCGGCGACATCACGTTGAGGACGAGGTCGCGGCTTTGCTGCGGCGTCAGCGGCGCCTGCGTGATCGGCGCGATTTTTCCATTGACCTTCATCGACGGCGGCATGCCGGCGGTGATGAACAGGTCGGAGGCGCGCTGGTGCGCCATCAGTTTGAGGAAGGAGGTGAAATCGATGCTGCTCATGGGGTGCTCCTGCGGAGCTTGTCATTGGGAAGGGGGAAGGGGGAAGGGGGAAGCGGGAATGAGGAATATGCAATGCGGAATCATCTTTCGCTCGTCATTCCCGCGCAGGCGGGAATCCAGTGACTTGCTGTGGGGATGCAGAACGCCGGGGAAAGAGAAAACGCAACGTCGCTGGATTCCCGCCTGCGCGCGAAAGACGAATGACCAGCCTTATCGACTCCCGATGCTCCATTCCCGATTCCCGGTTATTCAAACAACCGCTTGTCCCTGGCGTAATCCTTGGCCTGCAGGCGCGTCACCATGCCGCGCTTGACCAGATCCTGCAGATGCTGGTCGAGGGTCATCATGCCGTATTGCTGGCCGGTCTGGATCGACGAATACATCTGCGCGACCTTGTCCTCGCGGATGAGATTACGGATGGCCGGAATGCCCACCATGATTTCCCAGGCCGCGGTGCGGCCGCCGCCGTTCTTCTTCAGCAGCGCCTGCGAGATGACCGCGCGCAGCGATTCGGACAACATCGACCGCACCATCGGTTTTTCGCCGGCGGGGAATACGTCAATGATGCGGTCGACGGTCTTGGCCGCCGACGACGTGTGCAGGGTGGCGAACACGAGGTGGCCGGTTTCGGCAGCGGTCAGCGCCAGGCGGATGGTTTCGATATCGCGCATTTCGCCAACCAGGATGTAGTCGGGGTCCTCGCGCAACGCAGAGCGCAACGCCTCGTTGAAGCCGTGCGTGTCGCGGTGCACTTCGCGCTGGTTGATCAGGCATTTCTGCGAGGTGTGCACGAACTCGATCGGATCCTCGACGCTGAGGATGTGGCCGTATTCGTTCTTGTTGATGTGGTCGACCATCGCCGCCAGCGTGGTCGACTTGCCTGAACCGGTCGGACCGGTGACCAGGATCAAGCCCTGCGGTTGTTCGATGAGATCCTTGAATATCTTCGGACAGCCCAGGTCTTCCAGCGTCAGCACTTCCGACGGGATGGTGCGGAATACCGCGCCGGCGCCGCGATTCTGGTTGAAGGCGTTGACGCGGAAACGCGCCAGGCTGGGAATCTCGAAGGAGAAATCGACCTCGAGGAATTCCTCGTAATCGCGGCGCTGCTTGTCCGACATGATGTCGTACACCAGCGAGTGCACCTGCTTGTGGTCGAGCGCGGGAATGTTGATCCGGCGCACGTCGCCATCGACCCGGATCATCGGCGGCAGGCCCGCGGACAGATGCAGGTCGGAGGCCTTGTTCTTGACCGAGAAGGCCAGTAGTTCCGCGATATCCATGCAGCTCCCCCGAGTGCGCGACAACAGAAAAATTCAAGCAGCAACTAGTACGAAGGTGTCCCTTGCAGGCAGTATAGCGCTCAAATCCGGCTGTCAAGCCGCACCTTCAAACGGATACGCCGACGTGCTCGCACACGCCCTGCACGATGTCCTGCAAAGACTTGATAACGCGGCGCGAACCGCCCGGCGGCCACCCGTTGGGTTGTTGGCGGTGAGCAAGACCCGTCCTGCGACCGACGTCTCAGAATTAGCGCAAGCACTGCGGCTTGTTCATCCGCAATGCGTGCCTGCCTTCGGCGAGAACTACGTGCAGGAGGCGCAGGCCAAGCAGGCCGCACTCGACGGCATTGCGCTGGAATGGCATCTGATCGGCCATCTGCAATCGAACAAGGCCAGCGATGCCGCCGCGGCGTTCGACTGGGTGCAGACCGTGGACCGGGTGAAGCTGATCGCGGCACTGGCCGCGCATCG
>JBBJNO010000031.1:0-13638 GCA_037720875.1 Luteimonas sp.
GCGCCTGCACAAGGGCGAAAGTGTGCGCGTGTTTCCGCTGTCGAACTGGACCGAGTTGGATATCTGGCTTTACATCTATCGCGAAGGGATTCCGGTGCCGTCGTTGTATCTCGCCGCCGAGCGGCCCATGGTCGAGCGTGATGGCGCGTTGATCCTGGTGGATGATGAACGCCTGCCGCTGCGTGATGGCGAGATGCCGATGATGAAACCAGTGCGCTTCCGCACGCTGGGTTGTTATCCGCTGACCGGCGCGATCGAATCCGATGCCGATACGCTGGAAAAAGTCATCGCGGAGATGCTGGTGGCGACCACGTCGGAGCGGCAGGGAAGGGTGATCGACCACGATCCGGCGGCGTCGATGGAGAAGAAGAAGCAGGAGGGGTATTTCTGATGCGCCTTATCGGAGCGGGATTTGGGACTCGGGACTGGGGGCTGGAAAAAAGTGCAATTCAGTCCGCAAAGGACGCCAAGAACGCGAAGGCATCAAAACTGAAACATTTGTTTTTCTTCGCGTCCTTTGCGTCCTTCGCAGACACCTGCTTTTCACAAGCCCCCAATCCCAAGCCCCCAGTCCCGTGCGCAATCCCCGCAGGAGCGCCGCAATGACTGCCACCCCCATCGCGACTTACCTGCAACAGCACGAACGCAAGGGCCTGTTGCGCTTCATCACCTGCGGCAGCGTGGATGATGGCAAGAGCACGCTGATCGGGCGGCTGCTGCATGACAGCAAAGGCTTGTTCGTCGACCAACTTGCGGCATTGCAATCCGACAGCCGCCGTCACGGCACGCAGGGCAATGCGATTGATTACGCACTGCTGCTCGATGGTCTCGCCGCCGAACGCGAACAGGGCATCACCATCGATGTCGCCTACCGTTTCTTCGACACCGACAAACGCAAGTTCATCGTCGCCGACTGCCCCGGCCACGAGCAGTACACGCGCAACATGGCGACGGGCGCGTCGACCGCCGATCTTGCCGTGGTGCTGGTCGACGCGCGCAAAGGGCTGCTGACGCAGACACGGCGGCACAGTTACATCGTCTCGCTGCTCGGCATCCGCCATGTGTTGCTGGCGGTGAACAAGATGGATCTGGTGGGTTACGACGAAGCCGTGTTCGATCGCATCGCCAATGAGTACCGCGAGCTCGCCGCGCAACTCGGCATCGTCCATGTCACCGCCGTGCCGCTGTCGGCATTGCAGGGCGACAACCTGTTGCGGCGTTCGCCATCGACGCCCTGGTACACCGGCCCCAGCGTGCTTGGGCATCTGGAGTCGGTGCAGATCGACGGCACGTACGACCCAGCCACGACAGCGCCAGGACAGTCCGATGTGCCATCGATGCCGACGCCGGGGCTGAAGCCCCTCCCGCAAGCGTCCAGCGGATTTCGGTTGCCGGTGCAGTGGGTCAACCGCCCGAATCAGGATTTCCGCGGGTTTGCAGGCACGCTTGTTGCGGGTGCGGGTGCGGTCGCGCCGGGCGATGACATCGTGGTATTGCCATCGGGACGGCGTTCTCGCGTAGCGCGCGTGCTAGGCCCCGATGGAGATGTCGCAACCGCGTGCGCGGGACAAGCCATCACGCTGACACTCACTGACGAGATCGATGTCAGCCGCGGCGACGTCATCGCCGCCGCGCATGACGCGCCCGCCGTCGCCGATCAATTCGCCGCGCACCTGCTGTGGATGGGCGATGCGCCGCTGCTGCCCGGTCGTTCGTACTGGCTGAAACTCGGTACGCGCACGGTCGCCGCCACGGTCAGCGCGATCAAGCACAAGGTCGATGTCAACACGCAGGCGCAACTGGCCGCGACGCATCTCGAACTCAACGAAGTCGCCTACTGCAACCTCGAACTGGACCAGCCGATCGTGTTCGAGTCGTACGCCGACAACCGTACGCTCGGCGCGTTTATCCTCATCGACCGCCAGAGCAACGCCACCGTCGCCGCCGGGACGCTGGATTTCGCGCTGCGCCGCGCCGGCAACATCCACTGGCAACACCTCGACGTCGACAAGGCCGCGCGCGCGCGCGCCAAGGGTCAGCAGGCGCGTTGCGTGTGGTTCACGGGGTTGTCCGGCGCAGGCAAGTCGACCATCGCCAATCTCGTCGACAAACGCCTGCACGCGCTCGGCCATCACAGCTACATCCTCGATGGCGACAACGTGCGTCACGGCCTCAATCGCGACCTCGGTTTCACCGACGAGGACCGCGTCGAGAACCTGCGCCGCGTTGCCGAAGTGGCGAAATTGATGACCGACGCCGGCCTGATCGTGCTGGTCAGTTTCATCTCGCCGTTCCGCGCCGAGCGTGCCACGGCGCGCGCGATGTTCGCGGACGACGAGTTCATCGAGGTGTTCGTCGACACGTCGCTGCAGGTGGCCGAAGCACGCGACGACAAGGGTTTGTACGCGAAGGCACGTCGCGGTGAACTGCCGCATTTCACCGGCGTGGATTCGCCCTACGAAGCACCGGACAATCCGGACTTGCGTTTGCATACGGATCGTTACACCGCCGACGTGTTGGCGGAGCAGGTAGTGGTTGCATTGCTTGAAAAATGAATACGCGGGCCGGGCTCTGGTAGAGCGGAGCTTGCTCCGCTGCTGTTGCCTTTAGTGTGTAGAGCAGCGGAGCAAGCTTCGCTCTGCAAAAAAGCCTGGCTGAGATCTCGCTGCTGAAACGCCGCTTTGCTCCACCGGACTCCGTCACCGCGCCGGGATGCGATCATGTGGGCCTCATTCCGAGGGCGCCATGAAAAAACCACCACAGGCATCGCCCCCTTCGCCATGGAAAAAACGCAATCCTGCGACTGCAAGTGCCGGGCGTGCGCCACAACAAGTGGCTACTGACGAACCGCCACCAGTGAAACGCGAACTGCGCCTGTACGGGCTCAATGCAGTCCGCGCCGTGTTCGACAAGCGTCCGGAGGCAATACGGAAGTTGTATCTGGCTGAAGCGCGCATCCCGCAGCTGCAACCGCTGCTGAAATGGTGCGTCGCGAACCGCATTGGCTATCGCGTGGTCGACGACGCGGACTTGCAGAAGCTCGCGTCGAGTTCGCACCACGAGGGCCTCGTCGCCGATGTGCTGCGCGACGAGCCGCAGCCGTTGACCACCTGGCTGCGCGATCTCGCGCCCGGCCCACATGCCGCGTTGTGGCTGGACGGCATCGGCAACCCGCACAACTTCGGCGCAATCCTGCGCTCGGCCGCGCACTTCGGCGTGTCGGCGATCCTGCTGCCGAAACATTCGACGCTGGCCTTGTCCGGCGCGGCCGCGCGGGTTGCCGAAGGTGGCGCGGAAGTCACGCCGTTCGTGCGGCTTGGCCGCGACGACAATGCGTTCGCGCAATTGCGCGGCGCAGGTTTCAAGCTGGCGGCGACGGTGGTCAAGCAGGGCAGCGCGTTGTTCAAGTGCGAGTTGCCGCAGCGGCTGGTCTATGTGCTGGGTGCGGAAGGCGAGGGCGTCGATCCAGGCCTGGCGGCGGCCTGCGACGTGCGCCTGTCGATCCCCGGCAGCGGCGCGGTCGAAAGCCTCAACGTCGCCGCCGCGACCGCAGTGTTCCTGTCCGAATGGCGTCGCCGGCAGTGACATCGCGTTTGCATGGCTTCGGCAACCTTGCCGAATGGCTGCACGAGCAATCCGAACATGGCGATCGTCACCACATGGAGTGGCAACTATTGGCCGGGCTTCACAACGGGTTGTCCGCGCAAGGCATGCGCGGCCATTGCAGTGTGTGCGCAGCGGAACGTCGTTTTATTTGCCCGGAACTGAAGCGGGGTGCGCCGGTTGCGTTTCGCGAATCGCTGTTGTGCGAGACCTGTCGCTGCAATGCCCGGCAGCGTGCCGCCGCCGCGGCGTTGTTCGACGCCATCGATCCGCAGCGTTGCACCGCGTATCTCACCGAGCAGGCCAGCCGGTTCTTCCTGCGCCTGCGACCGAGGCTCAAGGCACTGGTCGGCAGTGAATACACCGGGTCTTTGCCGCAGCGATTGCGGCTGTCGCTATGGCTGGCGCGGCACGCACGTCTGGCATGGGTACGACGCGAGGATGTCACCGCGCTGACACTGGCGACGTCCTCCGTCGATGCGGTGGTGACACTGGATGTACTCGAACACGTGCATGACCACCGCCGCGCGCTCGCCGAGTTCGCACGCATCCTGCGGCCAGGCGGGGTATTGGTGATGACGGTGCCGTTCTACGCCGATCACGAGCAATCGACGTTGCTGGCGCGCGTTGATGCCGCCGGCCGCATCGAACACCTGCGGCAACCGCCCGAATACCACGGGGATCCGCTCAATGGCGGGGTGCTGTGCTTCCATCATTTCGGCTGGGACTTGCTGGATGCGATCCGCCGGGCTGGTTTCGCGGATGTCGAGGCGTTGCGGATGCGTGACCCGGCACAAGGATTGCCAGAAGCGCAGTGGATCATTCGCGCCCGCAAACCGTAGGGTGGGTCTAGACCCCCCGCCCTTGATTTTTCCGATAGCGGCGCGTCGAGACCCACCCTGCGAAACATTATTCCCGCGGCGGCGTCACCGCTGTCGCCTCGCTGCCGAAATCGCCATCGGCCTCGGCCGCAAGGTACGCAAACACCGCATACGCCGCGACGTTCTGCGCCAGCGCCTGCGGGTCGATCTTGTCCAGGGTGTCGTCGGGCGTGTGGTGGTAGTCGAAATAGTCGGTGCCGTCCTGCAACAGCGATGCCCACGCCGCGTCGCGCTGCGCGATCGGCCCCAGGTCGGGACCAGGCCCGCCCTTGTCGGTGAGCTCGATGCCCAGCGGTTTCAATGCGTCGGCGATTTGCTGTTCGGCCGCTGCTGCATGCGCAGGTGCCCCGGTATTGAACGCATACACGCGGCCGGCGCCGAAATCGCTTTCCGCAACGAGCTGATGCCGGGCGATGTTGCCGGCCTGCGCTTCGGCATAGGTGCGCGCGCCATCGAGGCCATGCTCCTCGTTGGCGAACGCGACCACGCGGATGGTGCGCGCGGGGCGCTTCTTCAACTGGCCGATCAGATGTCCGGCCGCCATGGTGATGCCGATGCCGGCGCCATCGTCGATCGCGCCGGTGCCCAGGTCCCACGAATCCAGGTGTCCGCCGATCATCACCACCTCATCGGGCTTGCCGCGTCCGCGAATTTCACCGATGACGTTGTACGACGTCGTCTCGCCTTCCCACGCGGTATCGAGTGCAACGCGCACGCGCGTCGGACCCAGCGCCACCAGACGTGCGAGCTGGTCGGCATCGGGATTTGCCAGCGCCGCCGACGGCACGGGCGTGACGCCATCGACGAAACGCGTGGCCCCGGTATGCGGACTGCGGCGCGTGTGATCGGTGCCGGCCGAGCGCATCAGGAATCCGATCGCGCCTTTCTTGATGGCCGCCGACGGACCGCGTCCGCGGATCTGGCTGCCGTTACGGTAATCGCTGCCGTCGCGCGCACGCTGCATGCGGTAGTCGACGAACGCGATCTTGCCGGCGAGTGTTCCATCGGCGGCGGCTTCCAGGCTGGCGAAATCGGCAAAGCGCACCACTTCACCTTCCACCGTACCGCCGGGACTGCCGCCGAGTGCGGTCAACGTCAACGGCTGCGCGTGCGCACCGAGCACCTCACCGCGTTCGCTGCGCCGCACCCAGTGTTTGATCTTGACCGGCTGCAGCCGCACGTTGTCGTAACCCAGTTGCTCGAAACGCGCTTGCGCCCATTTCACCGCGCGCGCATCGCCGGCGCTGCCGGCCGGACGCGGGCCGACCTCGGTGGTGAGGGATTCGACGAGTTTCCATGCGGTGTTGTCGGCCAGCGCGCGTTCGCGCAAGGACCCTGCGACTTTCAGGGATGCCTCCGGGATGCGGGTCTCGCGTGTTGCAGCGGAAGCGGGCAGGACCCAGGCGAGCGCGAGTAGAAGGGGTGCGAGACGCATACGAACTCCGCAGACAGCAGAAAGCCGCGAGCTTATCAGCGCGCGGCCTTTGATTTTCCTTCCCCCGAAGGGAGAAGGAAGCCTATTTCCTCAGCGAGTCCCGGATCTCACGCAGCAGCAACACGTCTTCCGGTGTCGCCACTTCAACGGCGACCGGCTTGCGAATGCGGTTGTAGCCCCTGAGCAGCAGGAAGATCACGCATGCAATCAGCACGAAGTCGATCAACGTCTGGATGAAGGCGCCATAGGTGATCACAGGCGCAGCAGCGGCTTGCGCGGCGGCCAGGTTGGCGTAGTCGTTGCCATCCAGCGACAAGAACAGCTGCGAAAAATCCGTTCCGCCCATCGCCATGCCCACGACCGGCATGATGATGCCGTCGACCAGTGCGGTGATGATCTTGCCGAACGCCGCGCCGATCACCACCGCGATGGCCAGGTCGACCACGTTGCCGCGCACGATGAAGTCCTTGAACTCGTTGCTCATGCCCATTGCAGTTCCTCCGGCTTGTCAGGAAACCCCTCAGCAGGAGCGCTCTGGAGCGCTCCTGCAAAACCAATCTGCTTCACGCTACGCCGCGCAGGCTACGCCGCGCCGCGCGAATGCACGACCTTGCCACGTAGCTCGATGATGTCGTCCAGCGTGGCGACAAACACATCGCCCACCTGCAGCGGGCCGACGCCGGCCGGCGTGCCCATGAAGACCAGGTCGCCCGCGCGCAAGGCGTACAGCTTGGACAACTCGTGCAGGATGTCGGGCACGTCCCAGATCAGGTCCGACAGCGCGCCGTGCTGCCGAGTCTCGTCGTTGACGCGCAGCGACAGCGTCCGCGTTGCAAGATCGCCAACATCGCATGCGCGCACCAGCTCGCTGACGGGCGCGGAATAATCGAAGGCCTTGCCCGTATCCCACGGCAACCCTTTCGCTTTCGCCGCCGTTTGCAAGTCGCGGCGGGTCAGGTCCAGGCCGATGCCGTAACCGAAGATCATCGCGTCTGCATCGGCGGGATCGATCAACCCCGGTGCCGCGTCCTTGCACAACGCGACCACCAGTTCGACTTCGTGGTGCAACGCATGCGTGCCCGGTGGATACGGCACGACACCTTCGATGACGATGGCGTCGGCCGGCTTGAGAAAGAATACCGGCTGCCCGCGATCGGCTCTGGATGCGGGGGCAACCGCGCCCATCTCGCGCGCGTGATCAGCGAAATTGCGGCCGACACAGTAGATGCGGTGTACCGGAAACGTGCCACCACCGCGCACCGGAATGCGTGATTGCGGCGGGCAGGGAATCACATCGGTCATTGCGATCTCCAGAAAGGAATGAAGAGTTTTTTAGTCGTCATTCCCGCGCAGGCGGGAATCCAGTGACTTTGCCTTTCAAGGACTCAAGTCGCTGGATTCCCGCCTGCGCGGGATTGACGATTTAATGCTCTGATTTTTGAGGTTCCAGCAATCGCGGACGCAAATCAGCCGAAGTCACTCAGCCTCAACGCGACAGCGGCAACGCCGAAGTCGCGCGCTTGCGCACCACGTGGTAATCGGCATCGACGATCCGCGCATCGCGCGCCATCGGCTTGCCACGTTGCCGGACCAATCGATACAGCAGGCCTCCGGCGACCATCGCCGCGCCGACGAACACGCTGAAGAACACCAGCACCACCAGCAAGCCGACGCCCAGCAATCCCAGTGCAAGCCGCATCAGCGGATGCCGCGGCTTGCGTGGTGCGAACGCGTTGCGGAAACGGCTGCTGTTGAACCGAGTGCTGTCGAAGCGGAAGGCGTGGACGGACATGGGCGGGGGCGTGACACAATTCGGCAATGTGGCCGGGAACGCGCAGTATCCGGGTTCCCTTGGTTGTCGTGTAAGAACTTCGTTAAGACCCTGGTGAACGGAACACGCGCTGACATGCCACTCATCGCATTCGATACGCTGCAGGATGGCGGCTTCGCCGAGATCGAGGCGGTGCTGGAGGGTGACGCCGAATCGTTGATCCTGTATCGCGACGGCGATCACGTGCGCGCATGGCTGAACGTCTGCCCGCACGCCGGCCGGCGCCTCGACTGGGCGCCGGGAAAATTCCTGGTGAGCAAAGAAGGTCTGCTGGTGTGCGCGGCGCACGGCGCGAGTTTCGAGTTGCTGCATGGCGAGTGCGTGGCCGGACCGTGTCGGGGTGCTTCGCTGCGCGCGGTGGCGGTGGCGGTGCGCGATGGCGAATTGTTTCTTGCTTGAGATTTCCAAGCTGGCTCTTCTTCAAAAATCCGGCACTAGCGGCCCGCCCAGCCACAGCCACTGCGCCATCCATGTGCTGATGAGCGCAATCAGCACGGTCAGCGGCAGGCCGATGCGAAGAAAATCGGCAAATCGATACTGGCCCGGGCGCAGGATCAGCAGGTTGCCGTGATGGCCGATCGGGGTCAGGAAGGCGACCACGGCGCCCAACGCGGTCACCACCACGAACGGGGTCGGCGGCAGCGACAAGGCCTCTGCCAGCACGAAGGCGATCGGCGCCAGCAACACCGTCGTCGCCGAATCCGACAGGATCTGCGTCAGCAGTGCTGCGATCGCGAACATCGCCAGCAGGATCGCAAGCGGCGACCAGCCCATGACCACGGATTGCAGTTGCGTGGCCAGCAGGCGCGCGGTGCCAGTTTGTTCCATGGCGATGCCGAGCGGGATCACCCCGGCGATCATCACGAAGATGCGCACGTCGATGGCGCGGTAAGCCTGCTCGATGTCGACGCAGCGGCTGGCCACCATCGCCACCGCGCCCAGCAGGAACGCGATATGTGCCGGCAGCCACGACATCGCCGCGATGAGTACGGTGAAACCCAGGATGCCCAGTGCGAGCGGTGCGCGGACGCGCCGCTTGGCCGCGCCCGCGAACGGCACCAGCATCAGGAACCCGTGATGCGCGGCCAGCTCGGAAAAACTCGCGGGCGTGCCCCACAACACCAGCAAATCGCCCTGTCGCAACTGCGCGTCCGCGATGCGCGCGGGCAACGCGCCGTCGCGGCGCCACAGCCCGACGATCACCGCGCCGAACTGCCGCGACGCGCCGAGGTCGCGCAAGGTGCGGCCGATGAATTCCGATGCGGGCGCGACGACGGCCTGCACCAACTGTGCCTGGCTGGCATCGGGGCCGCGGGCGATGCCACTGCCATAGCGCACGATCGGCGCCAGGTCGAGGCCCTGGTCGGCATGCAGCGACAGCAATTCGTCCGCCGGCGCTTCCACCAGCAACACGTCGCCCGACAACAACGGGCTGGCGGCCGTGAGGTCGTCGCGCGGCTTGTTGTCGCGCAGCCATCCGATCAGCCGCAACCGGCCGCCATACGCGGCCTGCAATTCGGTGAAGGGGCGCGTGTTCCATCGCGATTGCGGCGTCAACAGCAACTCGGTGCGATAGCGGTCCAGGCGCAGGTATTCGTCGTCGGACTGCTCCCCGGTGCGTTTGGGCAGCAGCCAGCGCATCAATTGCATGTAGATCATGCCGACCAACACCAGTGCGATGCCGATGGGCGTGATCGAGAACATGCCGAGCCCCTGTATTCCGTTGCGCTCCAGCAGGTTGTCGGCCAGCAAAAAGGCCGGCGCACTGACCAGGGTGAGCGTGGTGCCCAGCGATGCCGCCAGTGACATCGGCATCAGCAGACGCGATGCCGGGATGCCGTGCTCGCGCGTGTGACGCACCAGGATCGGCAGCATCATCGCGGTCACCATCACGTGGTGGGTAAACGATGCCAGCGCCGCCACTGCCGGCATCGACACCGCGATCGTCCGCGCCTCGCTCTTGCCAGCCGCGCGCCCGATCCACTGGCCGATGTGCTCGGTGATGCCGGTGGCGGCCAGCGCCCCGGAGATGACGAACACCGCCGCGACGATGATCGCCGGCTCGCTGGCGAACCCCGACAGCGCATCGGCGGGTTCCAGCAGGTCGGTCAACACCAGCGCCAGCAGCGTGAGCATCGCCGTGACATCCACGCGCACGCGCTCGCTGACGAACAGGTACAGCGCGCCCGCGAGGATCAGCAGGAAGAGGATTTGATCCAGGGTCATGGGGGGATTGTGGGGGGATTGTGGGGGGAACGGATGAAAGGGCGTCACGCATCACCGCGGTGGGTGGTGCGCCTGGTCAGAACATCAAATTGACGGCCACCACCACGATCACCGTGTACACCAGCGACAACGGCCCGCCCACGCGCCACAAATCCGCCGACGTGTAATTGCCGGGGCCGGTGATCATCGACATCACCGGGTTGGATGCGGTCATGAAGTTGTTCGAGGCCGACAACGCCACGATCAATGCGAAGGCGACCGGGTTGCCGCCTGCGGCCAGTGCGAAGTTGATCGCCATCGGCACCATCACGATGGTCGCGCCGACGTGGCTGATCACCAGCGCGAACGCGGTGGTCAGCAGGCCGACGGCGATTTCAAGCAGCCAGATTGGAATGCCATCGGGCAAGCGTTCAAGCGTGTTGCCCGCGACCCACGCCGCCGCGCCGCTGGAGTCCATCGCCCAGCCGAGTGGGATCAGGCAGGCCATCAAGAACACTGTCTTCCAGTTGATCGACGCGTAGGCCTCGTCCATGTTCAGCACACCGGCGACCAGCATGCCGGCTACGCCGGTCATCAACGCGATCGGCACCGGGATGCGCGAACTCAGGGCCAGCAACATCGTGACCGCGAAGATCGTCATCGCGATCTTGAACTTGTGCGGGCGCTGCTCGCCTTTGGGGAAATCGGTGACGACGACGAAATCCTTGCTCGACGCCGCTTCGCCCAGGTCCGTCCAGATGCTGTGCAGCACCAGCATGTCGCCTGCGCGCAGCGGCAGTTGCCGCACGTTGTCGCGCAGCACCTGCTTGTCGCGATTGACCGCCAGCAGGCTGATGTTGTGTTGCTTGCGCAACTGCAGTTCGGCCGAATTCTTGCCGATGAACTTCGAGGTGGGCGGCACCACGGCTTCGGAAATACCCGCGCGGCTGGGATTGAACAGGTCGCCGAATTCGCGCAGCCGCGTCGACAGGCGCAGGAACTGGTTCTGTGCAAAGTCGTTGACCTGATCCTTCGGCCCCATCGCACCGAGCACGTCGCCGACCCAGATGCGTGCGTCGGCGGGCGGCGCCAGGCGCGATTCGTTGCCGTTCTTCAAGGCGAGCAGCAAGGGCGCGCCGTGCAGCGCCTCGGCCTCGCCCAGCGACATGCCGACCAGCGGACTGTCGGCGGTGACGGTCAATTCAAAAACATCGCCCTCGATGCCATAGGCCTGCGCGAAATAACTCTGCGTGCGTGCGGGCGTCACGCTGCCATCGCCGTCGTCGCTCAGGCGCTTGTCGCCGAAGTAGCGGAAGTACAGCAACGATCCCGCCAGCAATGCCAGGCCGATCGGCAGCGGCGCGAACATCTTCAGCGGCTCCAGCGTCGCCGCGCCCGACGGCAGGTTGCCGTTGGCCGACACCATCAAATCGTTGAGCAGGATCAGCGGCGAGTTGCCGACCATCGTCAGCGAGCCGCCCATCACGATCGCGGCGGCGATCGGCAGCAGCAGGCGCGACAACGACAGGCCGGTGCGCGACGACAGGCGCGAGGCGACCGGCAGGTACAACGCCATCACCGACGGGTTCTGCATGATCGAGGAATTTAAACCCGCGACCGCCGTGGTGAACAGCAGCAGGCGCGTCTCCATGCCGTGCGCGCGGCGCAGCAGCCAGCCGGCGAGACGATTGAGCGCACCGGTGCGTTCCAGGCCCGCGCCGAGGATCATGGTCGAGATCACGCTGATCACCGCGCTACCGGAGAAACCGCCGAACAGGTCTTCCGGTGCGACCAGTCCGGTCAGGCCCAGCAGCACCAGCACCACCAGCGCGACGACATCCGAGCGGATGCGATCGAACAGGAACAGCGCCATCGTCAAGCCGACCAGCCCGAGCACGAGCTTCATGTCGGCGGTGAGCGTCAGCGCGTTTTCCATGTGCTCGCGGCGTTCTCAGGTTCGGTGATAGAGCAGGTCGAACACGTCGTGGCCCAATCGCTGCCCGCGCGACTCGAAATGCGTTTGCGGCCGCCACGGCGGCCGTGCCACGTGCCCGCGTGCGCCGGCTGCATTCCGCAAGCCGGGTGTCGCATCGAGCACGTCCCACATCTGTTCCGCATAGTCCCGCCAATCGGTGGCAAGGTGCAAGCGTCCATCGTGCGAGAGCTTGCGCACGAGCAACGCAGCAAAGTCCGGCTGGATCAGGCGGCGCTTGTTGTGGCGTTTTTTGTGCCAGGGATCGGGGAAGTAGATGCGAATTTCGTCGAGAGACGCATCGGCGATGTCATGGGTCAGCACCTCGACGGCATCGTGGTGATAGATCCGCACGTGATCGCTGCCATCTTCGGCCAGTCCATTCAACAAGCGGCCGACGCCGGGCGCATGCACTTCGATGCCGATGTAGTCGCGCTCGCGGTCGTTGGCTGCGGCGAAACGCAGGGCTTCGCCGTTGCCGGTGCCGATCTCCAGCACGCATTTTGCATGACGGTTGAAGATGGCATCGAAGTCGCGCGTCGTGCCGCTGTAATCGAGGCCGAAGCGCGGCCACAGCGCATCGAACGCACGTTGCTGCGCCAGCGTGAAACGGCCCTGGCGCAGGACGAAGCTGCGCACCTTGCGGTGGCCTGCCTCGATGGTGAAAGGCTTGGCCGGGACCTTGGCGCCGTCGCTGGAGAACGGGTTGGTCATCGTAGGGCGGGTCTCGACCCGCCATCGACAGGCATCCGGTGTGTCCGGCGGGTCCGGCGGGTCAAGACCCGCCCTACAGGTGAGACGAATGCTTCGACAATCATCCGCCGATCAAACCATCAACCGGCGATGAAGCACTGGCGTAGCGCTTGCGCGGGATGCGGCCCGCGCGGAATGCGGCGCGGCCGGCTTCGACGGCGAGCTTCATCGCATGCGCCATCAGCACCGGGTTCCTTGCGCCGGCGATCGCGGTGTTCATCAGCACGCCGTCGCAACCCAGTTCCATCGCGATGGCCGCGTCGGATGCCGTGCCGACGCCGGCATCGACGATGATCGGCACCTTGGCGTTCTCGACGATTTCCAGCAGGTTGTATTTGTTCTGGATGCCGAGGCCCGAACCGATCGGCGCGGCCAGTGGCATCACCGCGACGCAGCCGATGTCTTCCAGACGCTTGGCCAGGATCGGATCGTCGCTGGTGTAGACCATCACCTCGAAGCCGTCGGCGACCAGGATTTCGGCGGCCTTGAGCGTCTGCACCACGTCGGGAAACAACGTGCGCGGGTCGCCGAGCACCTCGAGCTTGGTCAGCGCGTGGCCGTCGAGCAATTCGCGCGCGAGCCGGCAGGTGCGCACGGCGTCTTCGGCGGTGTAGCAGCCGGCGGTGTTGGGCAGGATGGTGTAGCGATCGGGCGGCAGGATGTCGAGCAGGTTCGGCTCGCCGGGGTTCTGGCCAATGTTGGTACGGCGGATCGCGACGGTGACGATCTGCGCGCCGGCCGCATCGGTTGCGGCGCGGGTTTCGTCGAGGTCCTTGAACTTGCCTGTACCGGTCAGCAGACGGGAGCGGTAGGACTTGCCGGCGATGATGAGGGGATCGTCGGATGCATTGATTGCAGTCATCGCAGGATTATCGCCGATGCTGAAAGCTAACAGATGAGCCGAAGGAGGTTTGTCCCACAGGGACTTCCTTCGGTCGTAGGAGCGCACCTGGGCGCG
>JBBJNO010000268.1:0-3541 GCA_037720875.1 Luteimonas sp.
CCACGGATGCGGCAGCTGCCGCCGCAACGCCGGCCGTCGCCGCTCGCGCCAGGCCAGAAATGCCGCGATGCCGCTGATCAACACGACCTGGAGCAGCCCCGTGCGCGACGTCGCTGCCGCCGCGGCAAGCACCAATAACAGCCAAGCCGGCAGCAGCGCCATCCGCAGACGCTGCCCGCCCGACGCATGCAGCCAAAGCGCCGCGATCAGCGCCATGCTGATCAGCGTCGCGAACTGGTTGCGCTGGCGCAGGTTGCCGTAGGCCTGGCCGAGTTCGGGTGATGTGGTCCAGGGGGCCAGCGGCGCGGCGAGGCCGTAGTACTGGAGCAGGCCGAGTAGGGCGCTGATGAGGGCGGCGGTGAGGAGGGCGTGGGCAAGTGCCCGGTACCCCGCTGACTGCAGGCGTGCCACCGCAGCGCCGGCGCACGCTGCAAGTCCGATGGCGACGCTCGCGACAGCGGCCGAAACATGGAGCATGGAATTGCCCGACTGGCCGAACACGACCAACAGGCCCGCCGCCGCCAGCCAAGTCGTCACGCCACGCGTGGGTCGTGCCGATGGCGGCAAGAGCACCAACAGCGCAGCACAGAGCCACGCAGCGAGCTGCTGCCAGACATTCGGCGAGGGGCCACCGGTGAAAGGGAAGACAAACGGAAAGGCGATAAGGGCCGCGCGCGAGGCGCCGATGGCACACCGTGGAAGGGAGGCTGCGTGCACCCGGGCGGAGGTTGCCTGCGGCGTCATGCGCGCATTCCCAGATACACAAAAGTACTCAAATTTCGTTGTGAATGCGACAAAAGGTCAGATTTCACAGATAAGCGGTGCATCCCTAGAAGCGCAGTCTGGTGACAATTTGTCACGTTAGTAAAAAATGCGATTAAAGGCTATGAACGTTCAACACACCACTCAAGCAAGACCCCCCTCGAGAGGTTTCACTCTCATTGAAGTGATGATCACGGTTGCCATTGTGGCAATTCTTGCTGCCGTCGCGATCCCGAACTACCGCGACTATGTGCTGCGAGGGCAGATCGTCGACGCCACCAACGGCATGGCGACGATGCGCGCCAACATGGAGCGACATTTCCAGGATTACCGCACGTTCAACACCAGCGGGACCTTTGTATCGCCTTGCCTCGTTGACGCCAGTCTCAGAGTGGTTGGCAGCTTCACGCTCGATTGCACGGCCACGCCAACGAACGCGGCCTACACGCTGCGCGCAACGGGGAGCGGCTCCACTGACGGCTTCGTATTCACCGTGGATCAGCGGGATGTGCGGGGCACAACTTCAGTCGCTTCCGGGTCCGGCTGGAGCACCTGCGCTACCGCTTGGATCGTCAAGAAAGGGCAGGTCTGCCCATGACATCCAGCCGCCGGCGGGCAAAGGCTCGTGGATTCACGCTGATTGAACTGCTTGTGACCATCACGCTCCTGAGCATACTGACTGCATTGGCGATGCCGTCGATGACCGCGTGGGTGCGCAATGGCAAGGTACGCACGGTGGGGGATGCGCTGCAGAACGGCCTGCGGCTTGCGCAGACGGAGGCACTGCGTCGCAGTCGTCAAGTCGCCTTCTCGCTTACGAACAGTTCGACTCCTGAGTCGGGCGTCAATGTCGGTGCGGTCGCCAACGGTCGCAACTGGTCCATCAACGCCCTTCCGTCTATGTCGGCCGGGGAAACGAGCGCATTCGTGCAATCCGGTGTGCTTGCCGATGTCAGCTCGGATGTTCAGATCGTCGGCCCTGCTGCAATCTGCTTCAACTCTGTCGGTCGCCTGGTTGCCAACGCCTTGCCGATGCTGACCGACGTAACAGGCGGGGAAACGTGCTCAGCCACAGCGGCGCCCGCATACGACATCACATTGGCCGGTGCCGACAGGCGCCTTCGAGTCACGGTTGCATTGGGCGGTCAGGTCCGGATGTGCGATCTCGACAAGACGCTTTCTGCCAGCAACCCGGACGGATGCTGACTCCCATGAAACACACCACCCAGCGGCGCAGCCGCGAACAAAAAGGCGTCGCACTGCTTGAAGTGCTGATCTCCATTCTTCTTTTCTCGCTCGGCATCCTTGGCCTTGTCGGACTGCAGGCTCGGGCCATAGGCTTCTCGGTCGATGCCGAGGACCGCAACCGCGCCGCCCTGCTCGCCAATGAGATCGCAAGCGTCATGTGGCTCAACCGGAGCGTCACCGTTGCTGCGCCGGCACTGACTGCGTGGCAGGACCGCGTGGCAGACCCGCAAGCCGGCGGACTCCTCGGCGGCACGGGGACCGTGGCCGCCGTCGCCGGTTCGACCAACAGCGCCGACGTCCTGATCACATGGCAAGCGCCCGCGCGTGCAGCAACCGATCTGAGCCGCCTTACGACCCGTGTCACGGTGAACCTCCCATGAACAAGCATCGACACAGTTCGCCCGGCCTGCGGCATCGGGGCGTCACCCTGATCGAACTGCTGGTTGCCATGACCATCGGCCTGGTGGTGGTGTTGGCGGTCACCAGCGTCTTGACCGTGGGAGAAGCGCAAAAGCGCTCCACCACCTCCACCAATGACATGGGCCAGAATGGCGCGTATTCCGGCTATGTGATCGACCGTGCCGTGCGCAGTGCGGGGTCGGGCTTCACGCAGTCGTGGAACCTCGGCGTTTTTGGATGCCGGCTCAGCGTGTCGCGCGGCGGCACCGCCATCCTGCCGCGAACGGCCGCATTCCCGGGCGCGTTCGCAGGATTCCTCGGCGGCACGCCCACCAACCTGCGGGTAGCCCCGCTGGTGATCGGCAAGAGCCAGTCGAGTTCCGGCTCGGACGTACTGATGGTCATGAGCGGCAACGCGGCAGCGGGCGACGTCCCACGCACTGTGCGCACGCCCGGTGCATTGAGCGCGAATGAATTGCGCCTAGACAACACCATCGGTTTGGGCGCGGGCGATCTCGCACTGCTCAGCCAGGCCGGAACCGACGAATGCCTGATCGAGCAGGTTGGGACGCCTGTAGCAGGCACGCCTGAAGTGCTTCCTCTCGGCGGCACTTATTACAACGCTGCCACCCCCTACACCACCATGCGCACCAGTGGCCTCGCGGCGCCGGCCTACCTCACACCGCTCGGCAACACGGCAAGCGGCAATGTGCAGCTTCAGCTGTTCGGCGTTGGGGACAACAGGACGCTCTTCAGCTACGACCTTCTGCGCGCCGCTGGTGGTGGCACCGACGCGGAGGCGACCCTGGCCATCGCGGACGGTGTGGTGGCCATGCGGGCGCTCTACGGAATGGACACCGATGGCGACGGCATCTTCAACACGTGGGTAGACCCGGACGCCGCCGGCTTCGACGTTGCGACCATGATGACGAACCCTGCCCTGGCGCGCCAAGTCGTTGCCGTGCGCGTGGCGCTCGTGCTGCGCGGCAGCAACTTCGAGCGGGAAGAAGTGTCCCCGGCGGCGCTCCTTCTGTTCGGTGATCTGCCGCCGGCAATGCAGCAAACGATCACCCTGCCGACAGTCGATGACAAGCATTTCCGGTTCCGCGTTGTCGACTCCGTGATTCCGCTG
>JBBJNO010000269.1:0-2266 GCA_037720875.1 Luteimonas sp.
TCGTCATGGTGCTGGCGGCGATCACCCTGCTGCCGGCCCTGCTCGGGCTGGCCGGTCATCGGCTCCAGACCCGCGGGCTGCTGCTCCGGCTCCGACTCCGGCTGGGGCGCGGGCGCGACGACGGGACCGACGCCGCGGTGCTGCGGTGGTCGCGCTGGGGTGCGCGGGCTGGGGTGCGGGGCAGCTCGAATACGAACTGGTGGAGAACACCTGGCTCACGGTGGCGGCCGATCCCACCGTCTTTTTCGAGTTGCCGCTGGAACGGCGCTGGGAAGCGGCCGCGGGGCTGATCGGCGTGGATTTGATGCATATGGCCGACTACAGCGGACACGCATGACACCGGATGTGATCAAGGTGGAAGGCACCGTGCTGGGTTTCGATGTCGGCGCGCGCCGGATCGGCGTCGCGGTCGGCAGCGCCTTCGGCCATGGCGCGCGTGCGTTGGCGGTGATCGACGTGCACGGCGAGCAGACCGACTGGCCGGCGATCGATCGCTTGCACAGGGAATGGCGGCCGGATGGATTCGTGGTCGGTGATCCGATGACGCTCGATGGCGGCGACCAGCCGATCCGTGTCCGCGCGCATGCCTTCGCCCGCGAGTTGCACACGCGTTATCGCTTGCCGGTGGTGCTGATGGACGAGCGCGCCAGTTCCATCGAGGCCGCGCAACGTTTCGCCGTGGATCGTGCGCAAGGCCGCAAGAAGCGCCGCGATGCCGCCGCGCTGGATGCGGTGGCGGCGGCCGTCATCGTCGAACGCTGGCTGGCGTCGCCGCAGGATGCGGTGCCCGTCGCGTAGAGTCGGGCTTGCCTGGCTGGATGTTTCCGGCTGGGCGGCAGGGATCGGGGCATGGAAACGAAGATCAGCGGAGCAAGCTCCGCTCTACCTGGGAAGAAGGCGGACCGACCGTATGAGCCTGCAGATCGATACCGACGGAAACCTGCGCCATTTGCTGACACTCGAAGGTCTTCTTCGCGAAACATTGGTCGCCTTGCTCGACCGCGCGCAGCACTTCGCCGAGGGCAACGACGACCGTTCGCTCCTCGCCGGCAAGGCGGTATGCACCCTGTTCTTCGAGCCGTCCACGCGCACGCGCCTGGGTTTCCAGCGCGCTGCGCAGCGACTGGGAGCAGACGTACTGAACTTCGACGCGGCCACGTCATCCACCACGAAGGGCGAGACCGCGCGCGACACGTTGAAGACCATCGAGGCGATGGGCGTGCGCGCGTTCGTGGTGCGGCATCGCGAGGATGGGGCGGTGGCGGCATTGGCGCAAGCTGCGAACGGAGGGACATCGCTGATCAATGCGGGCGATGGCCGCAACGCGCACCCGACGCAGGGTTTGCTGGACATGCTGACGTTGCGTCAGGCGAAGGGGCGGGATTTCGCCAAGTTGAAGGTGCTGATCGTCGGCGACGTGAAGCACTCACGCGTCGCGCGTTCCGACCTGCATGCACTGCGCGTGTTGGGCGCTGGCGAAATCCGCGTGTGCGGACCGCAGTCGTTGCTGCCGGACGATGCCACGCTGCAGGGCTGCTCCGTCACCGATGATTTCGATGCCGCACTCGACGGCGTCGACGCAGTGATGCTGCTGCGCCTGCAGCGCGAACGCATGGAAGAGGGCTTGGTCGCGTCGCTCGACGAATACCGGCGCGACTACGGCCTGACCGAAACGCGCTTGCGCCGCGCCAATCCGGCTGCGGTCGTGATGCATCCCGGGCCGATGAATCGCGGCATCGAAATCGACGACGCTGTCGCGGATGGCGCGCGGTCGCTGATCCTCAAACAAGTCGCCAATGGCGTCGCGGTACGGATGGCGGTGTTGGAAGCGTTGTTGCGACCGTAAAATCGTAGGGCGGGTCTTGACCCGCCGTTTTTTACGACAAGAGCTAGCGGGTCTTGACCCGCCGTTTTTTACGACAAGAGCTAGCGGGTCTTGACCCACCGTTTTAAGACAAGAGCTGGCGGGTCAAGACCCGCCCTACAGTTTTGCTACTCGTGGTCAGTATCGCTGCTTGGTCGTTCAGCGCAGCAACACCAGCGTCGCCAGGCCGAGGAACACCAGAAAGCCCATCGTGTCGGTGACCGTGGTCAGGATCACACCGCCTGCGAGCGCCGGATCGAAGCCGAGGCGCTTGAGCGTCAGCGGCACCAGCACGCCCGCGCTTGCGGCGAACAATAGATTGATCGTCAATGCCGAACCGATCACCACCGACAGCGCGGGATCGCGGAACCACAACCAGACCACGATCCCCAGCACCAGACC
>JBBJNO010000269.1:2276-3533 GCA_037720875.1 Luteimonas sp.
AACAACGCCACGCGCAACTCCTTCCACAACAACACCATGACGTTGGACGCGCCCACCTGGCCCAGCGCGAGGCCGCGCACCATCAACGCCAGCACCTGCGTGCCGGCGTTGCCGCCCATGCCGGCGACGATCGGCATCAGCACTGCCAGCGCCACCAGCTTCTCGATGGTGCCCTCGAAACGCCCGACGACCGACGAGGCGAGGAACGCGGTGGCGAGATTGATGCCAAGCCAGGTCACGCGACGCCGGAATGCGCGCGGTACCGGGCTGAACATGTCGTCGTCCTCGTCCAGGCCGGCGGCGCTCAGCGCCTGGTGCTCGGCCTGCTCGCGGATGATGTCGACGACGTCGTCGATGGTGATGCGGCCGAGCAGGATGTTGTTGTCGTCGACGACCGGCGCGGAGATCCAGTCGTGGTCGGAAAACTGGCGCGCGACTTCCTCGGCCGATTCGTGGACGTCGATCGCCGGTTGCTCGTCGTCGAGCAATTGATTGATCGGCGTGGTCGCATCGTTGGTCAGCAGCGACTGCACCGCGATGCGGCCAAGGTACTGGTGGCGGCGGCTGACGACATAGAGATGATCGGTGTGGTCGGGCAACTCGCCGCGCAGGCGCAGGTAGCGCAGCACGACATCCAGCGTGGTGTCGGCGCGCACCGTGACCACGTCGGGGTTCATCAGGCGGCCGGCGGTGTCCTCGTCGTACGACAGCACCTGCTCGAGGCGCTCGCGGTTCTCGCGATCCATCGACTTGAGCACTTCGTCGATGACCGTGTCGGGCAAATCCTCGACCAGGTCGGCGAGGTCGTCGATGTCGAGGTCCTCGACCGCGGCCACGATCTCGTCGGTGTCCATGTCGGCCAGCAGGCTTTCGCGCACTTCATCGCCGACATGTACCAGCACTTCACCGTCGTCCTCGGGATCGACCAGGCCCCACACCACGACGCGCTTGCCGTGCGGGAGTGATTCGAGGAGGTTGCCGATCTCGGCCGGCGAGAGCGTATTGACCAGACGCCGCACGGGACCCAGACGCCCGCTGTCGAGCGCGTCGGAAAGCAGACGCAACTGGCGCGCGGTCTTGTCGTGGCGGACGGCTTCGGCCATGGCGAGCTTCCAGGCGGTAACGAATGCGAAAGCGCGTCGCGACAGGAGGGCGCGACAGGGTCAGGTGTTCATGGCCGCATTATCGCGTGCGGCAGTTGAATTGCCCAGCGCGAGCGCTTTTGTAGGAGCGCAGGAAGCAGGGAAAATTGCAGCA
>JBBJNO010000270.1:0-3516 GCA_037720875.1 Luteimonas sp.
TCAGGGTGAAGCTGGATCCGTTGATCGTTGCCGGCGCCATGGGCTCGCTGAACGTGGCGGTGATGTTCGCGTTGATCGGTGCGCCGGGCGTCGGGCCGGGAATCGTCGTGGCCGGTACGGTGAACGTGACCCTCGGACGGGTGGTGTCGGGCGTTACACCGGTGGTAAACCGCCATACGAAGGGACTGGCCATCGACAGCCCGGTGGCGATGCTGGTCGCCCCTGTCACCGTCGCGGTGTACAGGGTGAGTGGCGTTAGCGAAGTTCCGGTGGCAAGCTTGAACGTGGCAATGCGGCTGGCGGCATCCAGGGACACCGTGCCGATCGGATTCACGCAGGGAGCCGCACAGGTCACGGTAAAGCTCGCGGAACCCGTGAGCGGCGCGACCGGCTCGCTAAACGCTGCGGTGATAATGGTGTTGTTGACCGGCACGCCGGTCGCACCGTTGGCCGGCACCACGGCGATCACCGTGGGTCGCAGGGCCGCGCTGCCCGGGCCACCGAGGATCGGATCCCGTCCTCCGTCGCTGCCGCCACCACCGCCACCACCGCCGCAGGCAGCAAGCAACGTGCTCAGCAGCAGTGCCGAGACCCAAGGCAAGCCTCGGGAACAGTTCTTGAGCGTTTTCGCCATGTTCATTTGTTTCCCCTTCGTCATACATCTGTTTCCGAAAAACATCGACGCGATTGACCGACCTCTTGTCGCAGTCGCAGATCACTTGTGAAGATTCGCGATGCCAGGGGCAGGGGAATTTCACAGGAACAAAGCCCGCACGAAGCCAGTCCGATGCTATTCCGAAACGCTCGGATTGTCTAGACTGCGGCTGTGGGGGAAAAAAGGCAAGTCACGCTCCGGCGACTTCGATATCCCAACATTTATCGGCCCGGCCGTGAGTGCCCGGTGATTGCCGCCGGTCGCGGCGGTGAAACCATAGGCGGCATGATCTGCAGGATCATAGCTCCAGGTCCCGCCGCTGCCAGGCCGGGGCTGCCATGAACAGGCGCGGCGGTTCTCGCTCTGGAATTTCCCGCGCGCTGTTGCTCAGCGCGCGGCGGTGACCGGGACAGGCTGGCCGTTGATGAAGGCCAAAATCGCCGGCAGCACCTCCGGTGATCGTTTCGGGTCGTACAGCCCGATCAGCGTGGCGCTGTGACCGCCGCCCGGCAGGATCAGTAGAGTCGCGCCAATCTGCTGGGCGTGCAGCTTCTCCGCCAGTTCGACGCTGTCGCGCACCTCGACGACCCGGTCGCGGTCGCCGTGGATCAGCAGGAACGGCGGTTCGTTGCCGTCGACGAAATTGATCGCCTGTGCCAGCGGCCATTGGGCTGGCGGGCCGAACACCTGCTCGTACTGGCCGTTGATGACGAAATCGTACGGGCCGGACAGGCCGATCACGCCGGCCAGGTTACGCGGCTGCAGGTCGTGGCGGGCGAGGTAGCGCGGATCGGTGCCCAGCAAGGCCGCGATCTGCGCGCCGGCGGAATGCCCGGCGATGTACAGCCGCTTCGGATCGCCCTGGTAGTCGCCGGCGTGTCGGTGCGTCCACTCGACGGCGCGCGCGGCGGCGTCGATGAAGTCCGGGAAACCGGCGCGCGGAAACGTGCGGTAATCGGCCACGATCGCCAGCACGCCCTGCTGCGCGAGCTGGCGGCCGACGAACCGGTACTGCTCGCGCTGCCAGCCGCCGCCGTAGAAGAACAGCACCGTCGGCGCCGGCTTGGCGTGGCTGCCCTGCCCTCACCCCAGCCCCTCCCGCGAGCGGAGAGGGGCGAAAGCCACAACGATTTAGTTGCGGAAATCGAAGGGATTTATTAAGCCCAGGGATCTTGCAACACCATCGTCGCGGTGCGGTCGGGGCCGGTGCTGACGATCGACAGCGGGCAGCCGGCCAGCTCTTCCAATGCACGCAGATAGGCGCGAGCGGCGGGCGGGAGCTTGTCCCATTCGGTGATGCCGTGGGTGTTCTCGGTCCAGCCGGGGAACTCCAGGTACACCGGTTCGCACTCGTCCCAGCCCTGCGCGTCGAGCGGGGCGTATTCGGTCTCCTTGCCGCGGTAGCGGTAGGCGATGCACATCTTCAACTTGTCCATGCCGTCGAGCACGTCGAGCTTGGTGATGCACAGGCCGCTGATGCCGTTGATGGCGACCGCGCGTTTCAGGGCAACAATGTCGATCCAGCCGCAGCGGCGCGGGCGGCCGGTGGTGGCGCCGTATTCCTGGCCCTTGTCGCGCAGGGCCTGGCCCGTGGCGTCGTCGAGTTCGGTCGGGAACGGGCCGCCGCCGACGCGGGTGGCGTAGGCCTTGGCAATGCCCAGTACGTAGTCGATGGCATCGGCGCCGACGCCGGTGCCGGCCAGCGCGCCGCCGACGGTGGTGTTGCTGGAGGTGACGTAGGGATAGGTGCCGTGGTCGATGTCGAGCAGCGACCCTTGCGCGCCTTCGAACAGCACGCGCTGGCCCTGCTTGCGCAGGTCGTGGAGGATGCCGGCGACGTCGGACACCATCGGCCGCACGTACTCACCGAACGCCAGCGCCTCGTCGAGCGTCTGCTGGAAATCGACGGCGTCGGTGTTGAGATAGTGGGTCAGCACGAAGTTGTGATAGTCGAGCGCGGTGCGCAGCAACTCGGCCAGCTGCTCGGGGTAATGCAGGTCGGCGATGCGGATGCCGCGACGCGCCACCTTGTCTTCATACGCCGGGCCGATGCCGCGCCCGGTGGTGCCGATGGCCTTGCCGCCGGCTTTCTTCTCGCGCGCCTGATCCAGGGCGATGTGGTACGGCATGATCAGCGGCGTGGCCGGGCTGATCTTGAGGCGCGAGCGGACCTCGACGCCGTTGGCCTCGAGTTCGCCGATTTCCTTTTGCAACGCGGCGGGACTGAGCACCACGCCGTTGCCGATCAGGCACAGCGCGTCGTCGCGCAGGATGCCCGACGGGATCAGGTGCAGCACCGTCTTCTTGCCGTTGATGACCAGTGTGTGGCCGGCGTTGTGGCCGCCCTGGAAGCGCACGACCGCGCCGATGTCGGTGGTCAGCAGGTCGACGATCTTGCCCTTGCCCTCATCGCCCCACTGGGCACCGAGAACGACGACTGACTGACCCATGGTGACTCTCCAGGTGGATGTGGATTTGGAAGGTGTCATTCGTGGTTCGGCAGGAATCTTTTGACTGTCGCCTGCCGGGCGAAGTCGCTGGATTCCCGCCTACGCGGGAATGACGAACAAGTGCAACGCGACTCCGCGACTGCGGGGACGCACTACAGACACATATTGCAGACACGGAAAAGCCGGAGGTTCGCACTGGTCAGAGCGAGCCCATCCGGCTTTTATGCATTATCCGGGTTTTGCCCGGCGTGAGCCACCCTGCCCTGGCCTTGTCCTGCCGTGGCACTTGTAGAGCGGAGCTTGCTCCGCTGCTCTCGTCCACTTGTCCCGCGATGCGACCGATCCCGCCACCGTAGGATGGGTCGAGCGCAGCGACACCCATCGCTTGGCGCTTGATTACCATCGGTGTTG
>JBBJNO010000271.1:0-3514 GCA_037720875.1 Luteimonas sp.
TGCTGTGTCGAGCAAGATCATCGAGTTGGGGAATTTTTCGCCACGGCATTACCGGATGGAATCAGGCGGCTTCGTAGGCACCGTATCCACGAAGACGCTTGTATCGCCGCTCCAGCAAATCCTCAGCCGGTAGTTGTTCCAGCATGTCGAGTTCGTTGAGCAGTACAGCCTTCAATCGTGTCGCCATCTGCCTTGGGTTGCGATGCGCGCCGCCGATGGGCTCGCGAATCACCTTGTCGATCAAACCGAGGGCGAGCAGGCGCTTGGCGGTGAGGCCGAGTTGTTCCGCCGCATCCCTGGCCTTGTCCGCCGTCTTCCACAGGATCGAGGCGCAGCCCTCCGGCGTGATCACCGAATAGGTGCTGTATTCCAGCATCAGCGTGCGGTCGCCCACGCCGATCGCCAGCGCGCCGCCGGAGCCGCCTTCGCCGATCACCGTGCAGATCACCGGGATCTTCAACTCCGCCATTTCCAGCAGGTTGCGCGCGATCGCTTCGGACTGGCCGCGCTCCTCCGCGTCGATGCCCGGCCATGCGCCGGCGGTGTCGATGAAGGTCAGCAACGGCAACTTGAAACGCTCCGCGAGCTTCATCAATCGCAGCGCCTTGCGATAGCCTTCCGGCCGCGGCATGCCGAAATTACGCCGCACCTTGGCCTTGGTGTCGCGGCCTTTTTCATGGCCGATGACCACAACGCTGCGGCCGTCGATGCGTGCGAGCCCGCCGACGATGGCGGCGTCGTTGCCGAAAGCGCGGTCGCCGGCGAGTTCCTGGAACTCGTCGCAGATCACACGCAGGTAATCCAGCGTGTACGGGCGCGCCGGATGCCGCGCCAGTTGCGACACTTGCCACGGCGTCAAGTCGCGAAAGATCTGCGCCGTGCGCAGGCGCAGCTTGTCCTGCAGCGCGTGCACTTCGACATCGACGTTGACCGCCGGGCCGGTGCTGGCGTGACGCATTTCCTGGATCTTGGTTTCCAGGTCGGCGATGGGCTGCTCGAAATCGAGGTAGTTGGGGTTCATCGGTTTAGCGGGAACAGGGTAGACGGCAGTCTAACTGAGGGCTTCATGCTTTCCTTCTCCCCTCGGGAGAAGGGGAAGAGCGACGCTCACGCCCAGGGTTTCGACAGCGCCAGCTTCACCGCTTGCACGCCAGGCTGCGTGCGCAACGTGCCCGCCAGGTCCGCGTCCACGCGCACGCCGAAACCGCCGTTGAGATCGAGCGTGCCGGCCGCCCCATCGCGCACCAGATCAAACCGGATCGGCGTGCTGCCAGGACGGTGCTGGGCCAGCAATGCCTCGACACGTTCGTAGGTGCCCGGCACGCGCAAATCCAGCCGCATCGACAGCCGTTGCGCGGCCTGCGGACACAGTTGCAAGAAATCCCAGCAACGTCGCGCGCGCAGGCTGAAGCCGCCGCTGAATTCGTCCTCGCGCAGGCCGCCCTCGATCACCAGGATGCGATCGCGGGTGAGGAACTGCGCGTACTCGAGATAGGTCTCGGCGAAGAAGGCGCATTCGATGCGGCCGCGGCCATCATCAAGTTGTACGAACGCCTGGCTGTCGCCTTTTTTTCGCAAGGCGACGATCTGGCCCGCGATCACCACGGTTTTTTCGGGACGCCAGCCGCGGCGCTCGTCTTCGTTGCGATCACTCCAGATGCGGTCCAGCTGGTCGAGATCGCTGCCGATCAGTGTCTGCAACTCGTCGCGGTAGGGATCAAGTGGATGACCGGACAGATAGAAACCGAGCGTGTCGCGTTCGTGGCCGAGTTTCTGCGCCAGCGACCAGTCGCCGGTTTCCGGCAACACAATGTCGATCTCAGGGGCATCGGCACTCGGCCCGCCGAACAACGACACCTGCCCTGCGTCGCGTTCGCGCGCGAGTTGTTCGGTCGCCTTCAGCACTTCGGGTAATTGCAGCAACAGCGAGGGACGATTCTTGCCGAGCGCATCCAGCGCCCCTGCGTTGACTAGCGCATCCAGTGCGCGCCGATTGAGTTTGTTGCTTTCGACGCGCTTGCAGAATTCCAGCAAGTCGGGGAATGCGCCGCCCCGACCGCGTTCGTTGCTGATCGCTTCGCACGCGCCGCGGCCAACGCCTTTCACCGCGCCGAGTCCATAGCGGATCGTGCGTTCGTCCGTCGCCTCGAACATGTAGTTGGACGCATTCACGTCCGGCGGCAGCATTGTCAATCCCATCGCACGCGTTTCCTCGAGGAAACCAACCACCTTGTCGGTATTGTCCATGTCGCTGGACAGCACCGCGGCCATGAACTCGGCCGGGTAATGCGTCTTCAGCCACGCGGTCTGATAAGCAACCAGCGCGTAAGCGGCCGAGTGCGATTTGTTGAAACCATACTCGGCGAACTTTTCCATCAGGTCGAAGATCGCCGAGGCCTTGCGCGGGTCGACTTGTTGCGCGGCCGCGCCGGCCTCGAACTTGGCGCGTTCCTTGGCCATTTCCACGGCATTTTTCTTGCCCATCGCGCGCCGCAACAAGTCGGCGCCGCCCAGCGAATAGCCGGCCAGCAGCTGCGCGATCTGCATCACCTGTTCCTGGTACACGATCACGCCATAGGTCGGCGCCAGGACGGTTTCAAGCAATGGATGCGGATAGCTGACGACCGCGTTGCCGTGTTTGCGATCGACCCAGTCGCGATCCATGCCCGAGCCCAACGGGCCCGGACGAAACAACGCGGCCAGTGCGATGATGTCCTCGAAGCGATCGGGGCGTGCGCGTTTGACCAGTTCGCGCATGCCGCGCGACTCGAACTGGAAGATGGCGACGGTTTCGCCGCGTGCGAACAGTTCGTAACTGCGTGCGTCGTCCAGCGGCAGCGTGGTGATGTCCAGCGGCCGGCTTTCATCCGATGCGTCGTTGGCCGCCGCGCGCCGCAGGTTGATGGCCTTGACCGCCCAATCGATGATCGTCAGCGTGCGCAGGCCGAGGAAGTCGAACTTCACCAGGCCGATCGTCTCCACATCGTCCTTGTCGAACTGCGTCACCGGATGGCGGCCCAGTCCCTGGCCGTCGTGCTCGGCGAACAGCGGACAGAATTCCGACAACGGCGCGGGCGCGATGACCACGCCGCCGGCGTGCTTGCCCGCGTTGCGCGTGAGGTCCTCGAGTTGCCGTGCCAGGTCGAGCAGGTCGCGCACGTCGTCTTCGTTGCGGTAGCGCGCGATCAGCTCGGCGCTGGCGAGTTCCGGATTCTTGCGCGCCGCATCGGATTCGCCGAGCGCATCGTCGAGGCAGATGCCGAGCGTCAGCGGGATGAGCTTTGCGATGCCATCGACGAACCCGTACGGATAACCGAGCACGCGCCCGACATCGCGCACCACGGCCTTCGCCGCCATGGTGCCGTAGGTGATGATCTGGCTGACGCGATCGCGGCCGTATTTCGCGGCGACATAATCGATGACCTCATCGCGGCGATCCATGCAGAAGTCGATGTCGAAGTCGGGCATCGACACGCGTTCGGGGTTGAGGAAGCGCTCGAACAGCAGGTCGTAC
>JBBJNO010000272.1:0-3511 GCA_037720875.1 Luteimonas sp.
GTGACGCCGACGCGCGTGGCATCGAGTTCCGGTTGTTTCGCGATCCAGTCCAGCAAGGCGCCGATGTCCTTGACCGAATCCTCGCGTTTCTCGGCGTTGTCGAGCGTCAGATAGGTCTTGCCGTAGCCCGATGACCCACGCACGTTCGGCACCAGCACGGCAACGCCGAGTTCGTTGGCGAGGTATTGCGAGTTCGGACTGAAATTCGGCAGCGCCTGGCCTTCCGGGCCGCCGTGGATGTTGATGATGACGGGAAGTTTCGTGCCCGCCTTGACGTTGGCGGGTTTGTAGTAGAACGCCGGGATCGTGCGCCGGCGCTCACCCGATGCGCCGCCATCGATCTGGTCGAAGGTCGGGAAGCGCACCAGCGTCGGCGCGACGAAGGCGTTTGTGTCCAGCCCGCCCACTTCGCTCTGCGTCCAGCGCGTGAGCCGTGCAGTCGCCAGGTCGATCACATGCACGTCGCTCGGCGATGTGGCGGTGTTGAGACTCAACGCCAGGCGCGTGCCGTCGGGCGAGAAGCGCATGCCGCCGATCAGGCCGACCGGCAGCGGCGGCAATGCGAGGGCGGTGTGTGCGGGTAGCGACAACACATGCAGTTTGTGGATGCCATCCTCGTTGGTGACGTAGGCGAGGTGCTTGCCGTCGTCGGCGATCTCGAACCCGTCGACATCCCACGGAATCTGCGCGGTCAGCGGCTTGAAGTCGTTGCTCGCGGGATGGTGGTAACGCAGGGTGCGGAACTCGACCGGCTTGCCGTCCAGCGGCTCGTCGGATACGTAGTACACCGCCTTGCCATCCGGCGCGAACTTGAAACCGCCGAACGCGGCCTTGCCGCCATCCACCGGGAACAGGGTCAACTTGCCGCTGTCGACATCGACCACGCCGGGATACGCCTCGTTCGCCGACACGTAGCGGATCACCAGCAGACGCTTGCCGTCGGGCGAGAAGTCGGCGGCGCTCCAGCTGCCGCCCGCCGTTACCAACGGGCGCGATGTGCCTGCCCTGGTATCACGCAGCCACACATCGCGGTCGGTGCCGTTGCGCGACGTGCTGGTGTAGGCCATCGATCCGCCATCGCGGCTGAGGACCGCGCCGCCGTTCTGCGTGCGCTTGCCGTCGGTCAGCAACGTGGTGGTGCGCGTCTGCGCGTCGAACCAGTACAACTGCGAAAACTCGTCGCCGCCCGTGTCCTTGCCGAACACGAACCCGTCGCGCCATGCATCGGGCGGCGCGGGCGTCAGGCCGGAAACAGGCTCCGGGTAGAACGTCAACTGCTCGCGCATCCCCAACGGCTGGCAGACCCGATGCGCCTGCGCCGTTTCCGCGAAGCGCGTGCTGATCAGCAGGCAATTGTTATCCATCCATCCGGCAAGTCCGGCGCCGCGGGTGTTCTGGTAACGGTTGAGTTGTTCGATGAGCTCGGCGGGAATCGGGGGAATGTTTTCGCTGACACGGTTGCCCTGCTCTTCGCGGACAACGGCTTCGCGCTTGACCTGTGCTTGTGTTGCGATGGGCAGGGTGCAGGTGAGGGCGAGGGCAGTCAGCAAGACAGGGCGGAATGATGACGGCATCGGTGTTCTCCCCGGAGTGGAATGCCGAGCTTAGCGCGAAGGGTTTGTGATACACAGGCCGGAAGTCATGGCTTGGCTTTCCTTCTCCCATCGCGAGAAGGTGGCGCGCAGCGACGGACGCCGCGAAGCAAGCACCCTTGGGGTATGAGGGGGGGTGACTGGCAAGAAACCTTCCCCGGAGATTCACTTTCCCGCCCTCATCCGCCCTTCGGGCACCTTCTCCCGAGGGGAGAAGAAACAGCGAATCAGCTCCGTCCGACGCGCGCCTGCATCAACGCCAGCAATTCATTCTTGTCCGCCACTGACAACCCGGTCTCTTTCTGCAGCGCTTTCAACTCGTCCAACCGCTGATCGATCGTCTGCCGTTCGAGTTGCGCGATGGCATCGAGGAACGCGGTCTGCAGCGATGCGTCTTCGCCGGGCACCGATTGCGTCGCCAGCTTCTGCAAGGCCGTGGCCTGTTCGTGTTCGACAAAATGTTCCAGCAAGGCGCCGGTGGCGATGTCCGGTCGCGTGCGTACGACGTCGACAAGATCGGCCAGCAAATCCACGCCGGGCTGGCGCAAGGTCGCGAACAGGTAGGGCGGCTCCAGCGATGACGCCAGCGATGGCTGTTGCAGCAACAACGCGATTGCGCTGCGCACCAGGCTGCGCCTGGGCGTCGTGGCAGACGTCGGATACACACGCTGCACCGGCACGTGTGTCTGCGGCGCACTGCTGCGCGCCCCGACACCGGTCAACTCGGTCAGACGCTGCTGCATCAAGTCGCCGAACGCGCCATCGGGAATCTGCGCCAGCATCGGTTTGGCCCGTTCGGCCAGCCGCGCCTTGCCATCGAGCGTGCCGAGGTTGACGTCGACACTGAGTTCGTCGAAGAAGAATTCACTGAGTGGTGTCGCCTGCTGCAACCGCGCATCGAAACCGGCCGCGCCGTCCTTGCGCACGATGCTGTCCGGATCTTCGCCATCGGGCAGGAACAGGAAAAACGCCTGCCGTCCGTCCTTCATCCGCGGCAACACCGATTCCATCGCGCGCGTCGCCGCACGACGGCCGGCGGCATCGCCGTCGAAACAGAAATACACATCCGGCGCGTTGCGGAACAGCAGTTCGGCATGGTCCGACGTGGTCGCCGTCCCGAGCGTGGCCACGGCTTCCAGGATGCCGTGCTGCGCCAGCGCGACCACGTCCATGTAGCCCTCGACCACGATCAGCCGCGGGATCCTGGTGTGCGTCTGCCGCACTTGCCACAGGCCGTACAACTCGCGGCCCTTGTGGAACAGCGCAGTCTCGGGCGAGTTGAGGTATTTCGGCGAGTCCTCGGGATCGAGCACGCGCCCGCCGAACGCAATCACGCGGCCGCGGCGGTCATGGATCGGGAACATCACCCGGTCGCGGAATTTGTCGAAGACGCGGCCGTTGTCACTCTTGGAAAACAGGCCGGCGCGTTCGAGCAGGTTCATGCGCCGCGCATCGGTGCCGAGCGCGTCTTTCAGCGCGCTGAACCCGTCCGGTGCGTAGCCGATCGCGAAGCGTTCACGGATCTCGGCATCGACATCGCGGCCATCGAGATAGGTTTTCGCCTTGGTGCTGGCAGCGAGTTGTTTCTGGAAGAATTTCGTCGCGGTATCCAGCGCCGCAAACAACTCGTGCGTGTCGCTGTCTTCATTGCGTTGCTGCGTATCGCGCGGCACTTCCATGCCGACGCGCTTGGCCAGCTCGTCGACGGCGTCGAGAAACTCCAGCCGGTCGTAATTGATCAGGAAGGAAATCGCGGTGCCATGCGCGCCGCAGCCGAAGCAGTGATAGAACTGCTTGGTCGGACTGACCGTGAAACTGGGCGAACGCTCGTCGTGGAACGGGCACCGCGCGGAATATTCCTTGCCCTGTTTCTTCAACGGCACGCGCGTGCCGACCACCTCGACGATGTCGGTGCGGGC
>JBBJNO010000032.1:0-12854 GCA_037720875.1 Luteimonas sp.
CTCTACCAGTACGAGGACGAGGCCAATCTTGTGCTGCCTCGCGTGCAACTGCCCGCAGGCGAAATCCTGACCGGGGGAGAGATCATCGGCGAGCGCGTGGCCGTGCTCAGCGATCGCGCCCTGTACTTCTACGACGGCCGCCAATTGCAGAACGGCGACGGCTTGCTGACGCCGCGCCAGCGCATGCCGCTGCCGGGCAAGACCGGCAACCTGACCCGGATCGATTTGATGGAACTGATCGACGGCTACCTGGTCTCGTTCCTGTTCACGCGCAACCACCACAACGCCGAGGGCGACATCCCATTGCAGCTGGTGCAGCGCATCGACGAGCAGGGCCGGGTGACGACCATCGCGCGCCACGCGCCCGACATGAGCTATGCGCCGGCATGGCGTTACCAGAACTGGTACGTATCGCCGCTGGTATACGCGTTCAAGAATGCGGCGCTCGACCTGTTCTCCGGCTACACGCCGGTCGACGACGACAAGCGCCTGGCGCCCGTGCCGCGCCATATCCTGGTTATCGCCGGCGTATTGATGCTGCTGTCGCTACTCGGCGCGATCTGGCGCACGCAGCGCGTGGCGATGTCCACGCCAGCGCGCATCGCGTGGATCATCGCCTGCGGCGCGTTCAGCGTCCCTGCACTGCTGAGCCTGTGGCTGATGTATCCGCTGCGCGAGCGCTTGGATGATCTGTCGGTTGCGCAAGAGGCGGCTGGGTGATGTTCGTTGATCGCTTGTGACTATGTTCTTGCTCGCGCTTTTTTGCCCTTGCTCCCGTTCCTGTTGTTGCTCGTCATCCCCGCGAAGGCGGGGATCCAGCGACCTTCGACGATAAACACAAGGTCACTGGATTCCCGCCTTCGCGGGAATGACGGCTCAACAATTTCATTGGAAATGACATGACGAAGATTCCGAAACTGTTCGGGACGCTGCTCTTTCTCGGCCTGCTGTTGGTTGCCAGGCCGTCTCCGGCGAGGGACGACGCGACTGCGTTGCGTGCCGCCGTTGCCGCCGAACGCGCCCGGCCTCGCGCACCGCAGTTCGACCGCACTGCCTTCCTGTCACGCCCCACCCTGCGCGACATCGCGCTGTCGCCCGACGGCCGCAACGTGGCCTGGCTGCGCGAGCAGGGGAAAAATCGCAGCGTGTGGCTGCTGCCTACAGCCGGTGGCGCGCCGAAACGCGTGCTGGGCAATACAGAGGCAGAACAACTGGCTTGGTCGCGTGATGGCCGCTGGTTACTGCTGCAAACGCCGCGACAAATCTTTGCGCTGGCGGCGGCGGCCGGGCAGGCGGGCTCGAGCGTGATCGTGATGCTGGGCGGGCGTGGACAAAGCGAGTTCTCGCGGACGCGGCGTGAATTCGTGGCGGTGGATCCCTCGCTCCCCGCAGCCATCATCATCCTAGAGCGGCCGCCGGTCGTGTCGCGCGCGGCCAAGCGCTGGCGGCTGTATCGCGTCGACATGCACGGCAAGCAGACCTTGCTGCGCGAGGACGCGAAAGAGATGGTCGACTTCGCCTTCGATCCGCGCGGGCGCCTGGCGTTCCTGTTGCGTGCCGAAGGCGAGGGGCATGTGATCCATCGCGTTGACCGAACGGGCCGCCTGTGCCAGGTGGCACGCAGCGTTCGCATGCAGCGGATTTTCTTCGCGGCAACGGCCAACGATGGCCGTGACCTGATCCTGCGCACGAATGTGGGTGGAAACTTCACGCGCCTGGTGCGCCTGGACGCAAACGGAACATTGCATACGCTGCATGTCGATCCGCGCAGCGAAGCCGACCTGGACGGCGTCGTGCTGGATCCCGTGACCCGGGAACCTCTGATCGCCAGCTATCACAGCACAATCGCGGCGAGCTACGGGTTGACGCCGGATGCCAAGCGCCATGTCGATGCCGTCAACCGGCGCTTTCCACAGCGCAATCTTCGGTTGGAAGTGGGACACGGCGAGCGCGCGCAGTGGCTCGTGCATGAGCGTTCGGGATCCTTGAAAGGCGAGCAGTTGCATCTGTATGACCCGCACACCGGCGGTTTCCGCAAAATCCTGGACGACGCAGGGTTCGAGCGCGGCGGCAAGCCCGTGGCGCGGCTGCCAGAAGCCGCGATGGCTCGAAAGATCGCATTCGCGTATCGCGCCTCCGACGGCATGCGCCTGCATGGTTTCCTGCTGCTGCCGCCGGGCATCGACCCGTCGAAGGCGCCGCTGGTCGCCAGCGTGCATGGCGGGCCGTTCAATCTGGTACGGCCGGAGTTCAGCAATGACGGCCAGTTCCTCGCCAACCGCGGTTACATCGTGTTCCAGCCGAACTTTCGCGGCTCTACCGGGCACGGCCGCGATTATCTGTTCGCCGCGCAGGGCGACTTCGGCAACGGGCGCGTGCAGCAGGATATCGTCGAGGGCGTGCGCTACCTGCTGGCGCAAGGCATCGGCGATGCGCAACGCGTCGGCATCACCGGCACATCGTTCGGCGGCTATTCGACCTTGCTCGGCGTGACGTTCCAGCCGGAGCTGTTCAAGGTCGGCGTCGCCGCGGTGCCGCCCGCGGATTTCGGCTGGACCTTGCGCGAATACCTGGGCGCCGGCCAGGAAATAGTGCCCGGCATCCCGATGGCCACCAGCATGCGGCACCTGTCGCTGGACCCCGCCGATGGCGCGCTCGCAAAACGACTGGCGGACCAGTCGCCCATTGCCAACGCCGCCAGGCTGCGTCGTCCGCTGCTGATGCTCGCAGGCGGCGAGGACGAACGCGTGCCGATCCGTGGTGTCACGCACTACGCCGCGAAGCTGAAGTCGCTTGGCAAGGACGTCAGCCTGTTCGTCGATGCCGAAGCCGGACACAGCGTCGACGACACGCGCACGCGCGAGGCTTACTACTACCTGATGGAGCGGTTGCTGCATGGCCATCTCGGCGGCGTGGCGCCGCAGCCGCCGGACCGCGAACTGCGCACCCACATCCGCCGCAACCTGCGCCTCGCCGGCCGCGATTTGAAGTCGTTGATGTAGGGCGGGTCTCGACCCGCCGCATTTGATTTCCGGTCATCGCGAAGGCGGGTCAAGATCCGCCCTACGCTGCTGAAATCGCTGGCGAAACCGTAGGGTGGGTCTCGACCCACCGCTTTTGATTTCGATTCCGCCCATGGCGGGTCGAGACCCGCCCTACGACTGGCTCCCGGCAAACCCCACCTGCCGCCACGCCTCGAACACCACCACCGCAACGGCATTCGACAGATTCAGACTGCGATTGTCGGGGCGCATCGGCAAACGCAGGCGTTGCGATTCCGGAATCGACGCCAGCATCTCCTCCGGCAAGCCACGCGTCTCCGGCCCGAACACGAACGCATCGCCTTCGGCATAACGCGGTTGGTCATAGCGCACGCTGTTGCGCGTGCTCAGCGCGAACAGGCGCCTGGGTGCGATGGCCGCGAGCGCGGCCTCCAGCGACGCGTGCACCCGCAACGCCGCGTACTCGTGATAGTCCAATCCGGCGCGCCGCAGCTGCTTGTCGTCCAGCGAAAATCCGAGCGGCTCGATCAGATGCAGACGCGCGCCGGTGTTGGCGCACAGGCGGATCGCATTGCCGGTGTTGGGCGGGATTTCGGGTTGGTAGAGGATGACGTCGAACATGGGTTGTGCGCTTGCTTGTGTCGAGCGGGTTTTGCCGCGGCATCCGCGGCTAATGCTTATACCGCCTGCGAATTACCAGCTGAGATGCTTGCCCTGCCAATCCAAGTATCGACCGGAATCGGCCAACGTCGCGCCGCCAATCACCCGCAACAACCCTTCCGCCGATTGCTGCGGCGTGATCGTCGCGCCGCTGCCGCCCATGTCGGTCTGCACCCAGCCCGGATGCAGGGCCAGCACGATGATCCCGTGCGCCGACAACGCTTCCTTCAACAACACCGTCGCCATGTTCTGCGCGGCCTTGCTGATGTTGTAGCTGGGCGTGCCGAAGCGCGTGAGTCCGGCGATCGAGCCCAGTTCCGAACTGACGTTGGCGATGCGCGCGCCATCGGCGAGTTGCGAGGCTACTGCCTGCGTCAGCAGGAACGGCCCCATCGCATTGATGCGGAAGCTGTCCTCCAGATGCGCCGCCGACACGCTGCCGAAGCGCTCGCCCGAATGCAGCACGCCGGCGTTGTTGACCAGCAGGTCGAGGCCATCGCACACCAGCGGCAACTCGCGCGCCAGTTGTGCATGCGATTTCGGATCGGCCACATCCAGTGGCAGCAGGTGCAGGCGTGCTGGATATTCGCCGGCCAGTCCGTTCAGTTCACTGGCCTTGCCGGGATGGCGGCAGGCCGCGACCACGCGATCGCCGCGCGCCAGCAATGCCCGGGTCAGGGCGAGGCCCAGGCCGCGGTTGGCTCCGGTGACGAGGCTACGGATTGATTTCATGTGCGTTGCGCCTTGGGCGATGAAGTGCCTGATTTCGTTCGTCATCCCAGCGCAAGCTGGGATCCATTTTGACTTTGGCTTTCGCTGTAGAAGCGAAGATCAAGATGGGATGACCAGCGTTCGCTGTTGCAAGGCACTTCCCGCCTGCGCGGGGACGACGGAGAGGTTGATGAGGTCAGCCACCATGCCGATAGTCCTAGTGTAAGCAGCGCCCCGCTCCGGTAGCATGACGGCCTGGTTCCGCCCGTCTTTTCCGCACGATTCGCCAAGGAGTGCTGCATGAGTGTTTTCCGCCGGCCGCGCGCAGCTGCGCTCGCCATCGCCCTGTCCGCCGCGATGGGCGGCCTCGCCTACGCACCGCAAGCCGTGTACGCCGCACCGGTCAAGGTCGCGCCGGTGAAAGTGGATATTCCGTATGAACAGTTCACGCTGCCCAACGGCCTGCGGGTGATCGTGCACACCGACCGCAAGGCGCCGATCGTCGCGGTCAACATCTGGTACCACGTCGGCAGCAAAGACGAACCGGCTGGCCGCACCGGCTTTGCGCACCTGTTCGAGCACCTGATGTTCCAGAGTTCGGAAAACAATCCCGGCGAATTCTTTGCGCCGTTCAAGCAGGTCGGCGTGACCGACCAGAACGGCACCACCAATTCCGATCGCACCAATTATTTCGAGAACGTACCGACCACCGCGCTGGACATGGCGTTGTGGATGGAATCCGACCGCATGGGCCACCTGCTCGGTGCACTCGACCAGAAGCTGCTCGACGAACAGCGCGGCGTGGTGCAGAACGAAAACGCCAGGGCGAGAACCAGCCCTACGGCCAGGTCTGGGACCAACTGGGCAAGGCCATGTACCCGGTGGGACATCCGTACCACCACAGCACCATCGGCTCGATGGCTGACCTCAACGCCGCGTCGCTGGACGACGTCAAGAACTGGTTCCGCACCTGGTATGGCCCCAACAACGCGGTGCTGGTGCTGGCCGGCGACATCGACGTCGCCACCGCCAAACAAAAAGTGGCGAAATACTTCGGCGACATCCCCGCCGGCCCGACCATGGCGCAGCCGAAGGTCGACGTCGCCGCGCTGGTGAAATCGACCCGCGCCACCATGACCGACGCCGTGCCGCAGGCGCGCATCTACCGCTTGTGGAATGTCGCGCAAACCGGCACCAAGGATGCCGACCAGCTGCAGCTGTTCTCGCAGGTGCTCGGCGGCAGCAAGAGCTCACGCCTCGACAAGCGTTTGCTGCACACCGACAAGCTGGTGGACAACGTCAGCACCGGTGCATTGGTCTCGCAGCTGGGCTCGAACTTCCTGATCACCGCCGATGTCAAGCAGGGTGTTGATCCGGCGAAAGTCGAAGCGATCATCGACGAGGAATTGCAGCGGCTGCTGAAAGACGGCCCGACCGCGACCGAAGTCGAACAGGCGCGCACCGTGTTCCAGGCCGGTTTCGTGCGCGGCATCGAGCGCATTGGCGGCTTCGGCGGCAAGGCCGATGCGCTGGCCGAATGCGCCGTGTACGAGGGCGATCCCAGCTGCTTCCGCGACAGCCTCAAGACCATCGCGACCTCCAGCGCCGCGGACGTAAAAGCGGTCGGCAACAAATGGCTGAGCAAGGGCAGCCACACGCTGGTGGTGGTGCCGGGCGAGCGCAAGGCGATCGCCGAGGATCCCGCCGTGACGCCGACGACGCTGGCATTGCCCGCGGTCGATGCGAAGTACAAGGTCACCGCCAGCGACATCGATCGCGCGCTGGGCGTGCCGAAGACCGAGAGCTTCCCCGACCTGAAGTTCCCGTCGCTGCAACGCGCCACGCTGAAGAACGGCACCACCGTGATCCTGGCCGAGCGCCACGACATCCCGGTGGTGCAGATGAGCTACGAGTTCAAGGGCGGCTTCACCGCCGACCAGGGCCGCAAGCTCGGCACGTCGAGTTTCGCGATGGGCATGCTCGACGAGGGTGCGGCGGACCTCGATTCACTGGCGTTCGGCGATCGCGCCGAATCGCTCGGTGCATCGCTCGGCGCCGGCGCGGCGCTCGATGGCGGCAGCGCGTATTTGTCGGCATTGAAGGACAAGCTCGACCCGTCGCTGGCGTTGTTCGCCGACATGCTGCGCGAGCCGCGTTTCGATCAAAGCGAGATCGATCGCATCAAGGCCAGCTGGATCGCCGGCATCAAGCAGGAAAAAGCCCGTCCCAACGGCGCCGCGCTGCGGGTGTTGCCGCCGCTGCTGTATGGCGAGGGCCACGCGTACGCGATCCCGTTCAGCGGCACCGGCAGCGAGGCGTCGATCGCATCCTTGACGCGCGATGACCTGGTCGCCTTCCACCGCGACTGGCTGCGTCCGCAAAACGCCACGCTGATCGTCGTGGGCGACACCACGCTGAAAGAGATCGTGCCGATGCTGGACAAGCATTTCGGCGACTGGGCGAGTGCGGGCAAGGCGACGCCGGTGGTGGCGGTCGCGAATGTGCCGCGTCCCGGCAAATCGCGCGTGTTCCTGATCGACCAGCCCGGCGCGGTGCAGGCCAATATCTTCGTCGGCCAGCTGGTGCCGTCCACCAAGGACGCCAACGCGATCAAGTTCGATTTCGCCAATGCGGTGCTGGGCGGCGACTTCACCTCGCGCCTCAACATGAACCTGCGCGAGGACAAGCACTGGTCGTACGGCGCGCGCAGTTCGACGTCCGGCGCCATCGGCCAGCGTCCGTGGCTGGTGTCGGTGCCGGTGCAGATCGACAAGACCGCCGAATCGCTGCAGGAAATCGATCGCGAGATCCGCGAATACGCCAGCGGCAAGGCGCCGCCCAAGCCCGAGGAAGTGGCGCGCCTGCGTGCGATCCAGACGCTGAGCCTGCCGGGGTCGTATGAAACCGCAGCGGCGGTGATGGGCACCATCGGCGGCATCGTCAACTACGGCCGTCCCGACGATTACGTGTTCAAGCGCAAGGCCGAGATCGAAAGCCTGACGCCGGAGCAGGTCAAGGCGGCGGCCACGACCATCGATCCCGATGCGTTGACGTGGGTGGTGGTGGGCGACCTGAAGCAGATCGAGCAGAAGGTGCGGGCGCTGAATCTTGGTGAAGTGACCGTGGTCGATGCCGATGGCAAGCCTGTAGCGAAAAACTGATCGTATGCCTGCTCATCTGCGAAAGCAGGTGGGTGGGTGAACCGAATCTCTCCGTGGTCCGAAAGGCAAAAGCTTCCGCCTTTCGGCGGGTAACTTTCTTTGCTGGCACAAAGAAAGTCACCAAAGAAATGCCTTGGCCAAAATCCACAGCAGATAGATTCATTGCTACAGGTATTTTCCGACTCGCCATCCTGGCTCGGTCGGAAAACGGCGCACATCCATGTGCGCCGCCCTTCGGGTGTCTGCTTAACCGACACACGGCGCTTTTGCTTCCTTTCTCCCCTCGGAAGAAGGTGCCCGAAGGGCGGATGAGGGCGGGAGAGTGAATTGCCGGCACATGTTCATTGCGAACTGAATGTCCGCGCCCCATCCGCCGCTACGCGTCACCTCCCCAAGAGAGAAGAAGCAAGCAGCTACATCCAACAGCACCTACATCCACGATTCACATATCCCCCAACACACTCCTCCGCGTCTTTCAGGAGCCCACCATGCGTCTCATTGTTCTCGCCATCGCCGTATCGGCCACCTCCGCCTGCACCTTCGTGCACATGGCCCCGGGCGCTCAGGCGGTGCGTGTGGTCGAAGGCCCGCCCGCCGGTTGCGAGCGACGCGGAGAGATCACGGTGTCGGTGAAGGACAGTGTCGCCTTCTACGAGCGCAACCAGTTGCGCGTGCGCGAGGAGCTGGAGACGCTGGCGCGCAACGAGGCCCCCGGCCTTGGCGCCGACAGCGTGCAACCACTCGGCCTGCCAAACGATGGCGAGCAGCGTTTCGCGGCCTGGAAGTGCAAATAGCTCGACGCGCATCACTGAATCACTCATACGCGGGCTGAGGCGTTCCAGTAGCATGAACGGCTGTCTTGCTCAGTCTCCGCAGGCTTTTCCATGTTGTTCCAGCACGTTTCCATCGCCGGCCTCGCCCACATCGACGCGCCGCGCCGCCTCAGTACCGACGAGATCAACGCGCGGCTCAAGCCCATGCTTGACCGCCTCGGCATCAAGACCGACGTGCTGCAGGACGTCGCCGGCATCCATGCGCGGCGGTTGTGGGATGGCGACGTGCAGGCGTCCGATGTCGCCACGCTGGCCGGCGTCAAGGCGTTGGCCGATGCGGGGATCGAACCCGATCGCGTCGGCCTGCTGATCAACACCTCGGTCAGCCGCGATTACCTGGAGCCGAGTACCGCGTCGATCGTCTGCGGCAACCTTGGCCTCGGCGAGCACTGCCAGAATTTCGATGTCGCCAACGCGTGCCTGGCCTTCCTCAGCGGCATGGACATCGCCAGCCGCATGATCGAGCGCGGCGAGATCGAATACGCGTTGATCGTCGATGGCGAGACCGCCAACCTCGCCTACGACAAGACGCTCGAGCGCATGGATCATCCCGGGCTCACCGAGGAAGCGTTTCGCAACGAACTCGCCACGCTCACGCTGGGGTCCGGCGCCGCGGCGATGGTGCTCGCGCGCAGCGAACTGGTGCCCGGCGCACCGCGGTATCGCGGCGGCGTCACCCGCTCCGCGACGCAGTGGAACAAACTCTGCCGCGGCAACCTCGACCGCATGGTCACCGACACGCGCATGTTGCTGATCGAGGGCCTCAAGCTCGCGCAAAAAACCTTCATCGCCGCCAAGCTCGCACTGGGATGGGTGGTGGAGGAAATGGATGAATTCGTCATCCACCAGGTCAGCAAGGCGCACACCGCCGCCTTCATCAAGGCCTTCGGCATCGACCCGAAGAAAGTGCTGACCATCTTCGGCGAGCACGGCAACATCGGCCCGGCCTCGGTGCCGATCGTGTTGAGCAAGCTGCGCGAACTCGGCCGGTTGAAGAAGGGCGATCGCGTGGCGCTGCTGGGCATCGGCTCGGGCCTGAACTGCTCGATGGCGGAAGTGGTCTGGTGATGTTGCGCGGCCGCCGACGACGGGACTGAAAAAAGACTATATTCGGTCGTCCTGTCCGTCTTTCAAGGGAATCGACATGCGGTATTCGACGCAGATCAAGCCGATCAGCTATCTCAAGGCCAATGCGGCCGAGGTGCTGCTGGATCTCGCTGAAAGCCGGGAGCCGATGGTCATCACCCAGAACGGGGAGGCCAAGGCGGTGATCCAGGACATCGTCTCGTATGAGAAAACGCAGGAAACCCTGGCGTTGCTGAAAATACTGGCGCTGGGCAAGCGCCAAGCCGAGGTAGGCAAGGTCACGCCGATGGAGGATGTGATTGCCGATCTGCGCGCGAAGTGGAAACAGCGTTGATGCGGCGTCGTGTCGTCGTCACCGATGACGCTCGCGGCGACCTGGAAGCCATCTACGACCACATCGCGGAGACCGCGTCACCGGGGCAGGCGGACCGCACGGCTGATCGACTGCTGGCACTGGCAGCCAAGCTTGCCGAGTTTCCCGATCGCGGCAGTCATCCGCGCGCGCTAGCCGAACTCGGGCATCTGGAGTTCCGGCAGGTCATCCTGAAACCGTGGCTGTTGATCTACGGCGTCGAAGAACGCGATGTCGTCATCTATGTTATCGCCGACAGTCGTCGCGACATGCGCTCGCTGCTGGCGCAACGCCTGCTGGGTGCATGAATTTGAAGAGGCCGTTTCCCGATTACCCATTCCATCCGCAGCGCACCGATGTACGCCCAGGCATCGCCATGTCGTATCTCGACGAAGGCCCGCGCGATGGTGAGGTCATCGTCATGCTGCACGGCAATCCGTCGTGGAGTTATTACTGGCGGCATCTGGTGCTGGGACTGCGTGATCCGGCTTCCGGCGAGGGCTATCGCTGCATCGTGCCGGATCACATCGGCATGGGTTTGTCGGACAAGCCTGGCGATGCGGCCGATGTGGTGCCGCGCTACGACTACACGCTGCAGTCGCGGGTCGACGATCTGGCGACCTTGCTCGACACACTGCACATCACGGGACCGGTCACGCTGGCAGTGCACGACTGGGGCGGGATGATCGGCTTCGGCTGGGCGCTGTCGCATGCGGCGCAGGTGCGGCGCCTGGTGATCCTCAACACCGCGGCGTTTCCGATGCCGGCGGGCAAACCGATGCCATGGCAGTTGAAACTCGGCCGCGATTCACACGTCGGTGCGTTGCTGATCCGCGGCTTCAACGCGTTTGCAGCGATGGCGTCGCATGTCGGGGTTGCCCGGCGCATGCCGCGCGATGTGCGGCGTGCGTACGTCGCGCCTTACGATTCGTGGGCGAACCGGATCGCGACGTTGCGGTTCGTGCAGGATATTCCGTTGCAACCGGGTGATCCGGCGTGGGCTCTGCTCGAAGAGTCCGGATGCCGGTTGCCGGAGTTTTCGGATCGTCCTGTATTCATTGGCTGGGGCTTGCAGGATTTCGTGTTCGACTTGCAATTCCTTGATGGCTTCAAACATGCGTTACCTGATGCACAAGTGCATGCCTTTGACGATGCGGATCATTACGTGCTTGAAGACAAGCACGAGGTGCTGGTTCCGCAGATCCGCAAGTTCCTCGATGAGAATCCGGTGCAACCGCGCGTCGCGTAGGGCGGGTCTCGACCCGCCGCTTTTCGATTTGCATTAAGAGCCGCGGGTCAAGACCCGCCCTACAGCCGCTGCATTGGAATCAAGAGCCGCGGGTCAAGACCCGCCCTACAATCATCCGATGAGCGCAACCTGCAACATCGCCGCCGCGCTGCCGCGCCTCGCATCCGAACGTCCCGACCAGATCGCGATGCGCTGCCCAGGCCGCAACGGCCGCTACGACGTCACGCTGACCTACTCGCAGCTCGACGCACGCAGCGACGCCATCGCTGCCGGCCTTGTCCGCCATGGCATCGAACGCAACATGCGCGTGGTGTTGATGGTGCGGCCGACGCCGGAATTCTTCCTGCTGATGTTCGCGCTGTTCAAGCTGGGCGCGGTGCCGGTGCTGGTCGATCCCGGCATCGACAGGCGCGCGTTGCGGCAATGTCTCGACGAAGCCAGGCCGCACGCCTTCATCGGCATCCCCCTCGCGCACCTCGTACGCATCGTGTTGCGGTGGGCGACATCGGCCACGCTTCTGGTCACGGTCGGCAGCAGGTTCGGCTGGGGCGGCATCACGCTCGCCGAAGTGGAAGGCTACGGTCGCGATGCCGTCCCGCAACTCGCCGACACCCAGCCCGACGACATCGCCGCGATCCTGTTCACCAGCGGCTCGACCGGCGTGCCGAAGGGCGTCGTCTACCGGCACCGGCATCTCAAAGCGCAGGTCACTATGTTGCGCGACGCGTTCGGCATCGAAGCCGGCGGCATCGATCTGCCGACCTTCCCGCCGTTCGCATTGTTCGACCCCGCGCTCGGCCTCACGTCGATCATCCCGGACATGGATCCGACCCGGCCCGCGCGCGCCAATCCGCGCAAATTGCTGGCCGCGATCGAACGCTTCGGCGTGACCCAGTTGTTTGGCTCGCCGGCGTTGATCGATGTGCTGGCACGGCATGACAAGCACATGCCGACCATCAAGCGGGTGACCTCGGCCGGCGCGTCGGTGCCAAATGAGGTCGTCGCCAGGATGCTCGCGTTGCTGCCGGACGACGCGCAATTCTGGACCCCGTACGGCGCGACCGAGTGCCTGCCGGTGGCGGTGATCGAAGGCCGCGAGTTGCAATCGACGCGCGAGGCGACCGAACACGGCGCGGGTACGTGTGTGGGGCATCCGGTCGCGCCGAATGTGGTCCGCATCATCGGGATCCACGACGACGCCATCGCCGAATGGTCGGATGCGTTGCTGGTTGGTGAAGGCATCGTCGGCGAGATCACGGTGGCCGGCCCGACCGCGACCGACAGTTATTTCAATCGTGATGAGGCCACGCGTCTGGCGAAGATCCGCGAGCAATCAGCAGAGGGCAGCGAACGCAGCGTGCACCGCATGGGCGATCTCGGCTGGTGCGATGGCGAAGGCCGGCTGTGGTTCTGCGGCCGCAAGACGCAGCGTGTCGTCACCGCGGACAGCACGCTGTGCACCGAACAGATCGAACCGATCTTCAACACGCATCCCGACGTGCGGCGTACGGCGCTGGTGGGCATCGGTCGCAAGGGTGCGCAGGTGCCAGTGCTGTGCGTCGAACTGCGGAAGGGTGTCGCGCGCAGCGAGTGGCCACGGATAGAAGAAGCATTGCGCCACATCGCCGATGGCTTCGTGCATGCGGCGAAAGTGGATGCTTACCTGCCGCATCCCGGGTTTCCGGTCGACATCCGCCACAATGCAAAAATCGGCCGCGAGACGTTGGCCGTGTGGGCGAGCAAGCGGTTGTCCCACGGGGACTTCCTCCGGTCGTAGATCCATACTTTTGTAGGAGCGCA
>JBBJNO010000032.1:12982-13429 GCA_037720875.1 Luteimonas sp.
CCCCGCTCCTACAAAAGCAGCGGAGCAAGTTCCGCTCCACGAGAACATGGTGCTATGAAGATTCTGGTGACTGGCGGTGGCGGTTTTCTTGGGCAAGCGCTCTGTCACGGCTTGGTCGAACGCGGCCATGACGTCACCAGTTTCAACCGCAGCTTGTATCCGCCACTCGACGCGCTTGGCGTGCAGCAGATACAGGGCGATCTCGCCGATCGCGCTGCCGTCATCGCCGCCGCGAAACAACACGACGCGGTTTTCCACAACGCCGCCAAGGCCGGCACGTGGGGCAGTTACGAGTCCTACCATCGCGCCAATGTCATCGGCACCGACAACGTCATCACCGCATGCCGCGCGCACGGCATCGGCCAACTCGTCTACACCTCGACACCCAGCGTGACGCACCGCGCGACGCATCCGGTCGAAGGCGGCACCGCGGACACCGTGCCCTAT
>JBBJNO010000273.1:0-3462 GCA_037720875.1 Luteimonas sp.
CGCCTCAAGGCGCACATGCTGGCTTGGCAGTCCCGCAGGGGCGCCAGACATAACGGCGTGTTCCGCGAACCCGCCAGGGCCCGGCGCAGCGCGGGGCCGGACCACCGAGCGAAGCGCCAGCGCAGCGAATGGGCCGGCTTTGCGGAATGCCGCGTTATGTTAAAGCGCGCGGCACGCGCGATTTACCCCGCAGGGGCTGTGCCTTTGCGTTGCTCGTTTCTGACTGACGGCGGGGCGCGGCGGCAAGCGACGCAGGAGCGCGCGTTGTTAACCCGACTCGATTCAAGCGTGGCTCTTGCCATCCGCGTCGCGGCTGGCAGTACCGCGTAGCGGCTGGACAGCGGGTTTCCACGGTCGCGTCCGCCAAGCGAACACGGCAGCAAACGTTACGGCGTAACGCGCCTCATTTACGGCCGAGGTAGGCAAGCCACTCCGGCGAGTTCGGCGCCATGCCTGCCAGTATCCGGTCATCCTCGGCCCGCAGCAACCGCTCCAGCACCGCGCGCTGCGTTACGCCGTCACGCGTCGCGATGCGCTCCAGTGCCATATGGGCGCCGGTGCTCACCCAGGTATTGAGCCGGCGCTCCCCGCTGCTGCCGACCATCGGCCGGCGCGCGCGGTAGGCTGCTTGTCTCTGTGCGGATGTCTTTGGCATGGCGTCTCCCTTCAGACCAGTGTCGTTACGGCGTAACGGACGGCTCGTCCGTACTTTCCCCATCATCCCCATCGGCTTCCAGCAGCCCCTGGAGCGCAGCGTGCGCGTCGATGGCATCGGTGGTCACCGTGCCTCGCTTATCGCCCCCAGCGCGCTCCAAACGCGCCGGATGGGTCAGCGCATGCACCGCCTTCAACTTCCCGATGGCGACATGCGTGTATATCTGCGTGGTCGACAGCTCGGAGTGGCCCAGGATGGCCTGGATATACCTGATGTCGGCCCCGTTCTCGAGCATGTGGGTGGCCATCGCGTGGCGGAACGCATGGCAGCCGCCGCTCGCAAAGCCGGCATAGCGCATGTGCAGTTTCACCATGTCCGACAGCCGGTTGTTCTCGAATGCTTCGCCATAGTCGGTCACGAACAGGCTGCGCTGGTCCAGTGTCAGGGCGAACTGGGGCCGCACCTCCTGCACGTAGCGCGCCACCCACGCACAGGCCCGCGCACCGATAGGCACCAGGCGGTCCCGCCGCCCCTTTCCCTGGCGCACCATCAAGGTCCCGCGCTCGGTGTCGACGTCGTACAGGCTCAAACTGATCATCTCCGCCCGCCGAATCCCGGTGCTGTACAGCGTCTCCAGCATGGCCCGGTTGCGCACACCGGACGGCGTGTCGATGTCCGCCTGGTTTAGCACCGCCTCGATCTCGGCCACGCTCATCAGGTGGCGCGGCAGCTGGCGTGGTGGTTTCGGCAGCACCAGGTCCGACGCCGGGTTGTGCAGGATATGGCTCTCTCGCGCGCACCACTTGAAGAAGGCGACGATCGGCATCAGCCGCGTGACCTGGGTATTGAACGACAGTGGCTGGCCGTTGGCCTTGCGGTAGTGGTACAGGTGTCCCTGGTAGCGCTGCAGGATAGGACGCGTGATGTCCTGCGGCCGGTCCAGCCCGCGCTCGTCGCACCAGAGGATGAAGCCGTCCAATGCACGCCGGCGGATCTGCGCCGTCGATTCGGACAGCCCGCTCGTCACCGTCCACTCCAGGAATGCGCTCTGGTACGAGCGCAGCAGATTGCCCGCCGCCGGATCCGTTACGCGCTCACGCTCCGGCTGCGCAGGCTTGGCGCGCAGCTTGCGCTGCTTCTGCCGGATCCCAATTTCTCCTTTGCGGGCCATGGCTAACCTATCGATACCGCTGCGGCGGCCAGGGAAATATACGGGTACGACGCGATTTTGCCGTCAGCCTGTAGGGGGTGCGTTCTCTGCTCCGCGCCGGCAAATTCGTCAGCAGCCCTTTCGGCATATGGCTCGCCTTCATATTCTTCGGTCCGCGTTGGGCCCGCATCCACCCCGTTTTGGGGCCGCGATGACCCCGCGAACTGGCCTGTTTGCCCCCGCGAACTCGCCGTCGTACCTTTGTTTCTCAACGCCGCCACCTCGATCAGGCCTGCCACGAACGGCGCGCCATTGCCGCCAGCGCCATCGTAGAGCAGCTCGTATTCGAACGACTGGCCCCGCGTGCCGCGATGCACCAGCACGTATTCCAGCGCGACCAGGCGCTCGACGTGGATCCGGCACTGCGCGTCCGACAGGCTCGTCACCCTCCGCACGTCGCTGCGCGTGAACCGCACGTCCGGCCGGCGTAGCTCGCGCTCGAGCGTGATTCCCTCGACCCAGCCATGCAATGCGGTCAGCACGCGCCGTGTCTGCGGCGGCAGCTCGTCCAGGCTGCGGCCCAGCACCTCATGCGCCAGCCGGTTCGCCGCCTCAATGTCGTCGACCGTCACCTCGATGTACTCGATGCTCTGGCCGCCGACGGTGGCGTTTTTCACCGGCCGCTGGTACTGGTGCAGCAAGGCGATGGTGTCGATCAGCGTCAGGTATTTTTCATGATCGCGCCGGGTGCGCGTGCGGTCATCCAGGAACGTCAGCTGGTCGGCGTACGGATTGACCACGGCCAGCTTCTTGAGCAGACGCTGCGCATTGCGATGCAGCTCCAGTATTTTCTGCTTCTGCTCCTTCCTCACCAGCCCCTGCAAGGTGCGCTTCTCGCGCTGCAGCCGATGGATCGCCCGCGTCTGCTCGCGGTCCTCGTCCACGCTCAGCACCAGGCAGCGGTTCATCAGTTCCTCGTCGATGTCGATCGCGGTCGTCGTCAGGAACATCATCACCGGTCCCTCGACCCGGTATTCCTGCGTCACCAGGTTGCCGGTCTTGGGATCGGCGCCGGTGGTGGCGATCGTCAGCTCGCCCTCGGACTGCAGCAACTTCAAGGCATAGCTGGCACGACTGGCGCCTTCCTCCTCGACGATGGCCAGTATCTTGTGCTTCAGGTTGGTCTCGCCCATGTAGAACAGCGACTGGCCCGTCATGGCGCTGTACTTGACGCGCTCCTCTTCCGGCATCAGGGCCAGCACCGCATCCATCAATGAACTCTTGCCGGCCGCCGACGACGACTGGATCACGATCGCCAGCGGCGCATCAAGCCGGCGGCTGGTCGCGGCCAGGTAGCCAACCAGTTTATTGGTCGCTTCGCCCACGATGCCGCAGGCGTCGAAGTCGTCGGCGATGCGCTGCAGGAGGTCGGGCGCGCCCAGGAGCGCCATCGCCGCTTCGCGCTCGGCAGCTCCCATCGGCACCGCTTCCGGCACCTTCGGCATCAATGCCCCCTGTATCTGCATCTCCTGCAGCGCTTCGAGCTTGAGCAGCACGCGTCCAAGATCGGTCTTGAGCGTGTCTTCGGCCACGCGCAGTTCAACCGCCGCCTGCGTGATGTAGCTGGCCCGCGCCCTGGCGTTGTACAGGTCGAAGG
>JBBJNO010000274.1:0-3462 GCA_037720875.1 Luteimonas sp.
CGCGCAGCAATAGCGAATCGATCGGTCGCCATTTCAAACTGATGCTGTTGTTGGTGGTTTCGCCGAACGTGTCGTAATCGGAATAGCGGCTCGCCAGGCTGAGTGTAAGTTCCTTGGCAAAGGCGACGTCGGCAAGAAGCGGAACCTGCAGTTCCAGGTAGGCTTCATTGACATTGTATTCACCGCGGGTCGGACCCGAGGACAGGTTGCTTGTCAGACCAGCGGTGGCCAGCGGATCCGGGACGAAAGCGCCCGATTCTTCGCGACGTTCGATGCCAGCCGCGAACGCGAGGTCGCCTGCCGGCAGCGCGAAGAGCGTACTCGTCACGTTGGCATGGAACACCTGCGTTTTTGTTTCGCCGGTCGCCAGTTCGGGCCGGAACAAATACGACTGAAGCTCCTGGTTATTGGTCAACCCGCCTTCGCCGGCGCGGCCGAAGGGGAGGAAAGGATTGAACGGCACGCACTCGCTGAACGGAACCGGCGCCGCCGCTGTACCGCACTGGACGCGACCCTGCGCATTCAGGAACGACGGGCCGACTGCCCGCTGCGTATTGGGCAGATTGAAATTGCCGTACGTTTCCTGCCGCTGTTTGGTGGTGTTATGCAGGAAGCCCACGTCCCAGTCGACAAAACGATCACCCCAATCGAAATTGCCCTCGATCGCGGCTGAAATGCGGTAGATCTTGAGGTTGGCATCCGAAACACGCGGAATCTCCCATCCGCGACGGAACCAGGTCGTGATGGGGGTACCGGCGGTAGTTCCGAAATTATTGGTCGGATTGAAATAACTCTGCGCCGACAGGCCTGGCCGGGTCGTTGCGAACGCGCCTGCCTGCATCGGAAAGCCTGCGACCGTGCGCGAACTGTCGCGATCGCTGTAAAGCAGGTTGGTACGCAATCGGACGTTGTCGTTGATTTCCAGAATGCCATCCAGGAAAAACGATCTCGACTTCACCGGTGTGCGCAGGTCGGTCTGTTCGTTGGTATTGCTCTTGTGCAAGGTAGAACCGGCAGTGCAACCGCTGGCGGCGCACTCGCCAACATTGATATTCTGGTTGATGTAATCGGCCCTGTTACGCGGATCGCCGCCCTCGCGCAGCACTACCCGGACAGACGGGTTCGGATTGGTTGGTGTGGGGGCTGGATAAGTGACGTTCGGAAAAGCTTGTGAGCGAGTACTTGCGAATCCGCCGAATTGGCTCACCGTGGTCCACTGATCGGTCGGATGCAGATTAGATCGCGGAAAGGCACTGAAATCGCGGTCGCGTGCAAAGACAGCATCTTCCTCACGCACCTCGCCGCCGACGGTCACCGAGATGCCCTTCTCCGCGAAACCAATCACGAAGTCGCCGTTCTTGATTTCGCCATCGCCTTGATCGTATTGACCGATATAGGCGCTGACCGCGCCGCCCTTGAAATTGGAGCGGGTAATGATGTTGATGACGCCGGCAATGGCATCGGAACCGTAGATCGACGATGCGCCATCCTTCAGCACCTCGATGCGCTCGACCGCTGCGGCCGGGATGGTGGAAATATCCGAAAAGCCGCTGGTCGAGATGCCTAGACGCTTGCCATTGAGCAGGATCAGGGTGCGCGGTGCGCCCAGGTTGCGCAGGCTGATGAATGTGCCGCCGGAATTTTCACCTGCTGACAGCGGCGAAGCGCGGCTGATTGGCGGAGTGCCGGTCGCCGAGATGTTCTGAAGAATATCGGCAACAGACTGGAAGCCTTGCTTCTCGATGTCCTCGCGAGTGATGAGCTGCACCGGCTGGGCCGTTTCCACATCGACCTGGCGGATGCGCGTACCGGTGACCGTGATGCGATCCAGCGTGGTGGGGTCTTTTTGATCGGTCGCTGGCGCGGTCGTCCGGGCAGGCGCGGGCGCCGTGGTCTGGGCGGATGCGACACCTGTGCCTGCAAGGGATGTCACGCCCATGGCTAGCGCGAAAGTGATCGCATCGCGCAGTTTGCTGGTCTTCAAGGACATCTTTCTAATCTCCGGCTCATGCTTGGGTCTCCCCTGGGAACCCCGCCGTCAAGTCAAGTGCCACATGACATACCGCAAGGTGGGGCCAATCCTATCCAGCTTTTCCGAATAATTAAAGTGTCGTTATTTGTCAGTATTTTGACGCAATGCAGCATTGTCCGAGGCTACCCGATCCGTAGCTCAGCCGCCTTGTAGAGCGGGTCCAGACCGCGCATTTGATCAAGCGCGCATCGGGAATCAGGCGGAGAACTCTCGACGCTACACAACTTGACGATGCACCACGACCAACTGGATCGCGCGACCGCCGCGGTAATCATCGGGCTCAAGTCGGTAGGCGATGCGGATTCGTGGTGGCGGTGTGCCGCCGTCCCAGCCGCCAAAATGGATCGCGTTGAGTCTTTGAGTGCCGAGGGCAAGTTCTAATTTGAGATGGCGTTCGCCGACCACGCGCCATCCGAGCACATCGAAGTGGCCGTCGAACAGCGGCTCGGGATAGCCCTGCCCCCACGGGCCGCCATCGCGCAATGCTTCCGCATGCGTGCGATCGAATTCTTCCGCAGCCAGTTCGCCGTCGCTCAACACTTCCGATTGCAGCAATGCGGCATCGAGCATGGCCGCTGCGTAACCTCGGAATGCAGATTCAAACAGCGGCAGTACCTCGTGACGCAGGCTGAGCCCCGCCGCCATCGCGTGACCTCCGAATCGATCGATCAATCCTGGATGCGCGGCATTCACCGATGCAAGCGCATCGCGGATATGGAAGCCGGGAATCGAGCGTGCCGATCCCCGCAACACCGCACTGCCCGGTTCCGCAGGCGCGAACGCGATCGTTGGACGATGCGCCTTCTCCTTCAGCTTGGATGCCACCAAGCCGATGACGCCGGGATGCCACTGCGCATCGAACAGGCATAACGCGGCCGGCAGCGCGCCGTCGAGTTCGATGCCGGCCAATACCGCTTCCGCATCCTCGACCATGTTCTGCTGCAAGCCGCGGCGCTCGGCATTGATGCCGTCGAGCATCTGCGCGATGTCGCGCGCCTGAGTGGCATCGTCGGTCAGCAGGCATTCGATGCCGAGCGACATGTCTTCAAGACGGCCTGCGGCATTGAGGCGCGGTGCGATGCGGAATCCGATGTCGGTGCAATTGAGCGACGCGGCATCACTGCCGCTGATGTCGACCAAGGCATTGAGTCCCGCGCATCCCTGCCCCGCCCGCAACCGGCGCAAGCCTGCACCGACCAGCGCACGGTTATTGGCATCGAGTGGCACAAGATCGGCCACGGTGCCGACGGCGACGAGATCCAGCAGCACGGAAAGATCCGGCATCGCATCGGCGAAATATCCTGCCTCGCGCAACCTGCGCCGCAATGCCAGCAACACGTAAAACATCACGCCAACGCCGGCCAGCATCTTGCTGGGAAATGCGTCGCCGATCAGGTTGGGATTGACAATGGCATCGGCGGGCGGCAACC
>JBBJNO010000033.1:0-7664 GCA_037720875.1 Luteimonas sp.
CATGCGTTGCTCCGGTCGCTGTCGCCGTCTTCGGCGAGGGCGCTGCTTTCAAGGGTGGCGTGGGTGTCAGATTCGTCTTGCGAATCGTTGTGTTGGTTGATGTCGGCGTCGTCTTCGACAGACGGCGGTTGTGATGCGGATTCGTGCTCTGTTTTGTCGTCGGCATCGATATCAATATCAATATCGGCGGCATTGATGTCGACGTCAGTGTCGGCGTCGCTGGCGACATCACCAATCGGCATCGCCTCGCCCTCAAACAGGAATTGCGGCTCCAGGTCACCGAAGTCCTTCAACTCCGACAACGCCGGCAACTCGTCCAGGCGTTTCAAATTGAAGTAGTCGAGGAAGCCCTTGGTGGTGCCGAGCAATTCCGGCCGGCCGGGAACATCGCGATGCCCGACCACGCGGATCCACTCGCGTTCCTCCAGCGCCTTGATGATGTTGCTGTTGACCGACACGCCGCGGATCTGCTCAATCTCGCCGCGGGTGATCGGCTGGCGGTAGGCGATCAATGCCAGCGTTTCCAGCGTCGCGCGGGTGTATTTGGTCTGGCGCTCGGTCCACAGCCGCGCGACCCACGCATGCACGTCTTCCTGTACCTGATAACGGAAACCCGAGGCCACTTCGACCAGTTCCACGCCGCGATCGGCGGACTGCTCACGCAGGATTTCCAGCGCCCGTTCGACGCTGCCATCCGGGGCGGGCTCGTCGAGTGGGAACAGTCCGTGCAGCTGCGCCAGCGTCAGCGGCTGGTTGGCCGCGAGCAGGGCGGCTTCGACGATGCGGGTGATGAGGTGTTGATCCATGAATATATGTTCTTGAGCAGTTTTGTTTAGCCGTCATTCCCGCGAAGGCGGGAATCCAGCGACTTTCGTCCAGATCGCGAAGACGTCACGGAAGTCACTGGATTCCCGCCTTCGCGGGAATGACGGCAACAACCCAATGATCACGACGCATCATCATTCGCGGCATTTGCGTCATCATCGAATTCGCTGGACAAACCCAGCGCCGCGACATCGCCTTCAACCGTTGCCAGCGACTTGACATAGATCGGCGCCAGCGCGCGATGTTCGCCTTGGCGAACGTCTTCAGGCAATTCCTGCACGAAGTCGAGCAACTGTTCCTTGGCCAGTTCCAGCAGCGCCAGGAACGTCACCACGACACCGAGCTTGCCTTCGCGCGGCTCGAACAGCGACTCGAAGCGGTGGAACTTGCCGCCGTGCAGCCGCGTCAGCAGATCGCTCATGCGCTGTCGCACGCTCAGCGCATCGCGCTTGATCGCGACCTGCGTATACAGCTCGGCGCGCTTGAGCACGTCGTGCAGCGCCAGCAACATCTCACGCAGCTCGACCGGTGGCGGCAGCCGCACCGCGCCGCGATCCGGCACGAAGGCGCTTGCCGCCGTGGTGTCACGATCCAGCCGCGTCAGGCCGTCGATATCTTCGGCCGCCTGCTTGAAGCGTTCGTACTCCTGCAGGCGGCGCACCAGTTCGGCGCGCGGGTCGCCTTCCTCGCTTTCGTCGATGACCGCGCGCGGCAGCAGCATGCGCGACTTGATCTCGGCCAGGATCGCGGCCATGACCAGATATTCGGCGGCCAGCTCGAAGCGCAACTCGTGCATCGCCTGGATGTAGTCGACGTACTGCCGGGTGATCTCGGCGACCGGGATGTCGAGGATGTCCAGGTTCTGCCGGCGGATCAGGTACAGCAGCAGGTCGAGCGGCCCCTCGAACGCCTCGAGGATGATCTCGAGCGCATCCGGCGGGATGTACAGGTCTTGCGGAATCTGCAGCACCGGCTGGCCAAGCACCATCGCCAGCGGCATTTCATGCTGCTGTGGAGCCTGCTGCTGTGGAGCCCGCTGCTGTGGAGCCCGCTGCTGCGGTCGCGGGTTCTCTACGGGCGGTGTCGCGTCGAGCGCGGAGGTTTGTGTCATCGGGTCGGCACTGGGCCGTCAGGTCAGGACTAAAAGCATGCAGGCGGACATCCGCGCCGCGATGGGGTTGCCGAACAAATACTGTGTGCATCGAAACCGACGCGTTTCCGAAGTGCCGCGCTTCCGAAGTGCCGCGCTTCCGAAGTGCCGCGTTCCGAAGTGCCTTGGGCAAAGCGGCCTTCAGGCAATGCGCGCCGCGAGTGCGGAGGCGGACAGCAAAGAGGTCGTTGGGCGCGAGGCCGGGTGGGGGCAGCGAATCGTGCCGGGTCACGGCGGCCGCTGCATCCGGCCTCGAATCAATCAGTGCTACATCAATCGAGGGCTAGGGTACGGGCTGCAGTAGCGGGTGTCCAGCGTGGTTACTCCCCTAGAATCCAGCCTTGCCGAAGGAGCAGCGATCCATGTGGTATGCAATCGAGGGTTACGACGGCGCCGATGCGTTGGCCAGGCGCGGCGAACATCGCCCCGCGCATCTGGCACGGCTGATCGCTCTGCGCGATGCAGGCCGCCTGCTGTTGGCAGGGCCGTGTCCGGCAATCGATGCCGAGGATCCGGGCCCGGCCGGGTTCAGCGGCAGCATCGTGATCGCCGAGTTCGCATCGATCGACGAAGCACGCGCGTGGACCGATGCGGATCCATACGTGAGCGGCGGCGTGTACGCGCGCACCGAGGTACGTCCGTTCAAGCTGGTGTTGCCGTGACCACCGACAACCTGGAACGGGTCGAGGCCATCCGCAGTGCGATGGAAGCCGCGTTCGCACCCATGCGGTTGGAAATTCGCGATGACAGCCATCGTCATGCCGGGCACGCGGGCGCGAAGGACGGGCGGGGACACTTCAGTGTCGAGATCGTCAGCGAAGCCTTTTCCGGGCTTAATGCGGTGGTACGTCACCGGGCCATCTATGCTGCCTTGGGCGAGCTGATGACCACCGATATCCATGCATTGGCGATCAAGGCGCGGACGCCCGGTGAGGTTGCGTAGCGTGGGCCTTGGCCCACCATGGGTTACGCAGCCATAGGCGGCCGCACAACCGCCGTTATACTCGACGCCATCTCCGGCATGACCACCGGATTCTCGCCATGCGAATCAACGACATGGCGAACATTCTGAATCCTTTCACTGCGGCCGCGCACGGCATATCCCGACGCAACCAAGAGACCACCAACACCGCATGCGCCTGTCCACGATCAAGCTCTCCGGCTTCAAATCCTTCGTCGATCCGACCACGCTGCACCTGCCGACCAACATGACCGGCGTGGTCGGTCCCAACGGGTGCGGCAAGTCCAACATCATCGATGCCGTGCGCTGGGTCATGGGCGAAAGCTCGGCCAGCCGGCTGCGCGGGGACTCGCTGACCGATGTGATCTTTTCCGGCAGTTCGGCGCGCAAGCCGGTGTCGCAGGCAACGGTCGAACTGATCTTCGACAACAGCGACCACACCATCAACGGTGCGGCTTCAACTGGGCAATTCGCCGCCTTCAATGAAATCTCGGTCAAACGCACCGTCAGCCGCGACGCCACCAGCACCTATTACTTGAACGGCGCCAAGTGCCGCCGTCGCGACATCACCGACCTGTTCCTCGGCACCGGCCTCGGCCCGCGCAGCTACTCGATCATCGAGCAGGGCATGATCAGCCAGATCATCGAGGCGCGGCCGGAAGATTTGCGCGTGTATCTGGAGGAAGCCGCCGGTATCTCCAAGTACAAGGAGCGCCGCAAGGAAACCGAAACCCGCATCCGCCACACCCGCGAAAATCTGGAACGCCTCAGCGACCTGCGCGATGAGGTCGGCAAGCAACTCGAACACCTCAAGCGCCAGGCCCGCCAGGCCGAGCAGTACCAGGTGATCCAGGCGGATCGCAAAATCAGGGATGCCGAGTGGAAAGCGCTGCAATACCGCACGCTCGACACACAGTTGCAGGCGCAGCACGAAGCCCTGTCGCAGCAGGAGACGCGGCTGCAGCAACTGATCGCCGAACAGCGCGAAGCCGAGCGCCAGATCGAGACCGGTCGCCAGCGCCAGCTCGAAGCCGGCGAGGCGCACAACCAGACGCAGGCGGCGGTGTACCAGGTCGGCGGCAACCTGGCTCGCATCGAGCAGCAGATCCAGCACCAGCAGGAAATGGCGCAGCGCCTGCAGCGCGCGCGCGACGAGGCGCAGAACGCACTGGCCGAACTGGGCCAGCACATCAGCGGCGATGAAGCGCGGCTGGGCGTGCTGCGGACCGCGATCGCCGAGGTCGAGCCGCTGCTGTCGCAATTGCAGGGTGAAGACGAATCACGGCAGTCGGCATTACGCGATGCGGAAATCAGGCTGGCGGACTGGCAGCAACGCTGGGACGCGCATGGCCGCGAACAATCCGAAGCCGCGCGTGCGGGCGATGTCGAACGCACCCGCGTCGATTACCTCGATCGCCAGGCGCTGGATGCCGATCGCCGTCGCGAAACGCTGACCGGCGAGCGCGGCGGATTCGATCTCGATGCGCTGGCTGCGCAGTTCGTGCAGGCGCAATCGCAGCACGACACGCAGAAGACGTCACTGGAGCATCTGGGCACCGATCTCGACGCGCGCAAGCACGCGGTCACCGCGCTGCAGGACCAGCAGCGCACGGCGCAGACCGAACTGGCCGATGTGCGCAAACAGACGCAGGAGGCGCGTGGCCGGCTGTCGTCGCTGGAAACCCTGCAACACGCGGCGCTTGGGCAGGAACAAGGCGCAGCGGTCGAATGGTTGCGGCAGCGCGGCCTCGATTTGTCGGCGCGCGTCGGTGAATCGCTGCGCGTCGAAGCGGGCTGGGAAAACGCCGTCGAATCGGCATTGGGCCAATTGATCGAAGGCGTGCTGGTCGATGCGCCGGAAGCCCTGGTCGATGCGTTGGGCGAACTCGGCGAAGGTCGCCTGACGCTGGTCTCGCCGCACAACGAATCCATCGATTTCGCGGACGGCACGCTGGCCGCCAAGGTGCAGGGACCGGTCGCCATCCGCCGCCTGCTGTCCAAACTACATGTCGCCGAAGACCTGCGCGAAGCGCGTGCGTTGTTGCCGGAACTGGGCGATGCGGAATCGGTCATTACCCGTCATGGCGAACGGTTGGGCGCCGGCTGGGTGCGCGTGCTGCGTTCCGGCGCCGCCAAGCAGGGTGCGCTGCTGCGCGAGCGCGAGATCCAGTCGCTGCGCGGCGACATCGAAACACTGCAGCATCGCGAAGCCGAACTCGAACGCGGCCTCACCGCATGGCGTGACCGCGCACTGATCGCCGAACAGCAGCGCGAGGACGCGCAGCGTGGGTTGTACCTCGCGCATCGCAGCGTCTCCGAGCTGGCCGGGCAATTGCAGAGCCAGCAGGGACGCATGGAGTCGGCGCGTGGCCGCATCGAGTCCATCGACACCGAACTTGCGCAACTGGCGCAGATCATTGACGAGAGTCGCGAACAATCGCGCGCGGCGCGCTCGACGCTCGAAGACGCCGTTGAGCGCATGGCCGAACTCGAGACGCTCCGGCGCACGCTCGACGACGAGCGCAAGACGCTCGCCGAAAGCCGCGATATCGCCCGCAACGCCGCACGCGAATCGCGTGATGCCGCGCATGCACATGCATTGATCCTGGAGTCGCAGCGCGCGCAGGTGCTGGCGTTGACGCAGGCCCTCGATCGCATGGGCAACCAGCGCGGTCAACTCGACAGCCGGCTCGGTGAACTGGCCTCGCAATTGACCAGCGGCGACGATCCCGTCAAGGCGCTGGAAGACGAACGCCAGGCGACGCTGGAGGAGCGCATCCGCGTCGATCAGGCGCTGGCATCCGCGCGCGCGGCGCTGGATGGCGTTAACAACGAATTGCGTGGTTACGAGCAGACTCGCCAGCAACGTGACGAACAGGCACTGACCCAGCGCGAAGCGATTTCGCAGCGCAAACTGGATCAGCAGGCACTTGCCTTGCATGCCGAGCAATTGTCGGAAGCTGTGGTCAGGGCCGGTTTCGTGCTGGATGACGTCGTCGCCACGTTGACTGTCGATGCTGACGTCGCCGTCTGGGAAAAAGCCGTCACCGATTACGACGCTAAATTGCGCCGCCTCGAACCGGTCAACCTCGCCGCCATCCAGGAACACGTCGAGGCCGCGCAGCGCAAGGAATATCTCGACGCGCAGGATGCCGACCTGACAACGGCGCTGGATACACTGGAAGACGCGATCCGCAAGATCGATCGCGAAACGCGTGGCCGTTTCAAGGACACCTTCGACCGCGTCAACGCCGGCATCCAGGAGTTGTATCCGCGCCTGTTCGGCGGCGGCCACGCCTATCTTGAACTCACCGGCGAGGACCTGCTCGATACCGGTGTCGCCATCATGGCGCGTCCGCCCGGCAAGCGCGTGTCGAACATCTCGTTGCTGTCCGGAGGCGAGAAGGCGATGACCGCGGTCGCACTCGTGTTCGCGATTTTCCGGCTCAATCCCGCGCCGTTCTGCCTGCTGGACGAAGTCGATGCGCCGCTCGACGAAACCAACGTCGGCCGCTTCACCCACCTGGTCGGCGAAATGAGCGAGCACGTGCAGTTCCTGTTCGTGACCCACAACAAGGCCACCATGGAAGCTGCGCAACAGCTCAGTGGCGTTACCATGCGGGAGCCGGGCGTCAGCCGCCTGGTATCCGTGGATCTGGCGGAAGCCGCGCGCCTCGCGGGCGCGGCTTGAAGAACCGGGAATGGTGGATCTGGAATAGGGATTCGGGATTAGGGAATAGAGATTAGGGAATAGGAATCGTGGAAGCAACGATTCGTCATCCCAGCGCAAGCTGGGAACCATTTTGATCTGCGCTTTTGCGGCATGGAGCAAAATCAGAGTGGATTCCAGCTTGCGCTGGAATGACGAAAAATGAGCCTCAATTTTTTGAAATTTTTCGCTCCCGATTCCGCCCCCGATTCCCGCAACAAAGGAGAAAAAAGATGTCCGATACCTGGCTGTTGCGCATTGGAATCCTGGTGGCCGGCGTGATCCTGTTCCTGGCGATCGTCTGGTTTGGCAAGCCGCGTAAAGGCGCGCAAGGCCGCCGCGTCGAAGGCAAAGGCGAGAGCGGGCGCATGGAACCCACGCTCGGCGCGCAGATCGAAAGCGATCTTGCCTACGACATGGAATTCAGCGACGAAAGCACGGTGCAATCGGAGCTCGACCTGCTCGATGCCACGGTCGGCACGATGTCGGCCAACAGCGAACTTGGCCGCCGCAGCAATGACGACTTCGACAAGATCATCTCGCTCTACGTCGCCGCGCGCGCGGGACAGCAGTTGCAGGGGCCAGACATCGTGGTCGCCGCCGAGAAGGCCGGCCTGACTTTCGGTCACATGAACGTGTTCCATCGCCTGGTCGAAGCGCATCCCGAACGCGGACCGATCTTCAGCGTCGCCAACATCATGAAGCCGGGCAGTTTCGACATGAGCGATATCCAGGCCTTGCAGACGCCGGCGATTGCCTTCTTCCTGACGTTGCCGGCGCCGTTGTCCGCGCTCGAAGCCTGGGACACCATGCTGCCCACGGCGCAACGCATGGCCGAACTGCTCGATGGCGTGGTGCTGGACGAGGAGCGCAGCGCGCTCGGCCGCCAGCGCATCGCCCACATCCGCGATGACCTGCGCGCTTATGACCGGCAGCATGAGGCGCCGCCGCTGACACGCTCGCCGCGCTGGTGATCGCAGCGGTATTTCTTGTAGGAGCGCACCAGGGCGCGATGGGGC
>JBBJNO010000033.1:7674-13288 GCA_037720875.1 Luteimonas sp.
GCTCTCCCGGTAACGCCCTATCGCGCCCAGGTGCGCTCCTACGCCCCGAAGGAAGTCCCCTTGGGGGACAAAAACGCCGGGTGCAATAAACTGCCGCGATGGCATCGAAGGCATCCACCCGCGTGACCGAGCTGCGCCGTCAACTCGACGACGCCAACCATCGCTATCACGTGCTCGACGATCCGGCGATCACCGACGCCGACTACGACCGTTTGATGCGCGAACTCGAAGCGCTCGAAGCCGCGCATCCGGAACTTGCCGATCCGAACTCGCCAACGATGCGCATCGGCAATGCGCCATCCGCGAAATTCGCCGAAGTCCGCCACAGCGTGCCGATGCTGTCGCTGGGCAATGCGTTCAGCGATGCCGAAGTCAACGATTTCGTCACCCGCATCACCCGCGAAACCGGTGTTGCTGCGCCCGTGTTTTCCATCGAACCGAAACTCGACGGCCTCGCGATCAGCCTGCGTTACGAAGACGGCGTCTTCGTGCGTGGCGCAACGCGCGGCGACGGCGCGACAGGCGAAGACGTCACCCTGAACCTGCGCACCGTTCGCGCGATCCCGCTGCGCTTGCGTGCAAAGGCGCCGCCCGTGCTCGAGGTGCGCGGCGAGGTGTACATGCCCAAGGCCGCCTTCGAGCGCTACAACGCCTGGGCGCGTGACAACGGCGAGAAGACATTGGCCAACCCGCGTAACGGCGCGGCCGGCTCGTTGCGCCAGCTGGATCCGCGCGTGACCGCCAAACGCCCGTTGGCCTTTTATGCCTACGCACTGGGCGAGGTCGAGGGTGCAAAGCTGCCGGCGACGCATTCGCAGACATTGGCCTGGTTGCGGGAACTCGGCTTGCCGGTGTCGCCCGCTGTCGATGTCGCCACCGGTGTCGATGGCTTGCTCGCGTATTACGCCCGCATCGGCGCGCAACGCAATGGCCTGCCGTACGACATCGACGGCGTCGTCTACAAGCTCGACCGCTACGACCAGCAGCGCGCGATGGGCTTCGTCTCACGCGCGCCGCGCTGGGCGCTGGCGCACAAGTATCCGGCGCAGGAGGAAATGACCACGGTCGAGTCGATCGAGGTCAATGTCGGCCGCACCGGCGCGGTCACGCCATGGGTGGCGATGACACCGGTGCAGGTCGGTGGCGTCGTTGTCAGCAAGGCGACGTTGCACAACGCCGACCAGGTGGCGCGTCTGGACGTGCGCGTCGGCGACAGCATCATCGTGCGCCGCGCCGGCGATGTGATTCCGGAAGTGGTGCGGGTGATCGGGGAGCGGCGACCACTCGACAAGCGCGGCAAACCGTTGCATCCGCCCTACCACTTGCCCACGCACTGCCCGGATTGCGGCTCTGCGGTCGAACGCGAGGAAGGGGAAATCGTTGCGCGCTGCACGGGCGGACTGGTGTGCCCCGCGCAGCGCATCCAGGCACTGTTCCATTTCGCCTCGCGACGGGCGATGGATATCGAAGGCCTGGGCGAGCGGCTGATCGGCGCGCTGGTCGAGTTCGATTTCGTGCACACGGTGGCCGATCTCTACAAGTTGACGGTCGAGGATTTCCTGGCGATGAAGCAACGCGCCGACGAGTCCGGCGGCGTCATTCCTGGAGAGGTTGATAAGGGCAGCGTTAAAGCTGGAAAAATCGCCAGCAAATGGGCCGAGAACCTGGTTGCGGCCATCGATGCCAGCCGCAGCACGACGCTCGAACGATTGCTGTATGCGCTGGGCATCCGCGATGTCGGCGAGAGCACCGCCAAGACTCTGGCGCGGCACTTCGGCGCGTTGGACCCGATTATTGCCGCGGACGAAATTGCCCTTACCGGCGTCCCGGATGTCGGCCCGATCGTCGCGTCACGAATCGCCCATTTCTTCGCCGAGCCGCACAACCTGGAAGTGATTGCCGCGCTCCGCGCCAATGGCGTGCATTGGGTCGAAGGCGCGCCGCAGCGCTCGAGTGACGGCCCGTTGAGCGGCAAGACCGTCGTGTTGACGGGTGGACTGGATGCGATGAGCCGTGACGAGGCTGGTGCGAGGCTCGAAGCGCTTGGCGCGAAAGTGTCGGGGAGCGTGTCGAAGAAAACATCGATCGTGGTTGCCGGCGAAGCAGCCGGATCCAAGCTTGCCAAGGCTCAGGAACTTGGCCTGGAAATCTGGGACGAACCACGGTTACTGGCATTCCTTGCAGATCACACGTCGTGAGCCTCAGTTTTCTCATCCCGCAACAGCGGGCACTTTTGCAAGGGTCAGGTCGATGAGTCACTGGCAGCCTGCTGCAACATTCGAGACGTTGCGTTTGCGCGCGCAACTCAACGCACTGATCCGCGACTTTTTCCGCAATCGACACGTACTGGAAGTCGAAACGCCGATCCTCTCGCAAGCCGGCAGTACCGACCCCAACATCGCCTCGTTCACTCTCGAATTTTCCGGGCGCAGCCATGGCGCGCCACGCACGCGATGGCTGCGCACCTCGCCCGAATTTGCAATGAAACGATTGCTGGCGGCAGGCGTCGGCGATTGCTACGAAATGGGCCGCGCATTCCGAGACGGTGAGGTGGGTGGACGGCACAATCCCGAATTCACCATGCTCGAGTGGTATCGCGTCGGCTGGAACCATCATCGGCTGATCGACGAGATGACGGATTTGCTGCGCGCTGCACTGGCGCTGGTCGGCCGCAACGCATCATTGCGGAAGATCTGTTATCGCGAGCTGTACCAGCATGACCTCAATGTTGATCCGATGACCGCATCCGACGCGACCTTGCGCGACGCGCTCTGCAATGTCCGCATCGATCCCGACGGACTGGTGCGCGACGACTGGCTCGACCTGCTGATGACGCACCGTATCCAGCCCCGGTTCGAAGCCGGCCAATTGACCGTGGTCCACGATTACCCCGCGTCGCAATGCGCATTGGCACGAGTGCGCGTGGATCCCTCCGGCAACCAGCCGCCAGTCGCGGAGCGGTTCGAGTGCTACCTGGGATCGCTGGAACTCGCCAACGGCTACCACGAGCTCACCGATGCCCGCGAGCAACATGACCGGTTCGCGCGCGATGGTGAAACGCGCGCGCGACGCGGAGATCGACAGCCGCCGATGGACCAGCACTTGCTGGATGCGCTGGATGCAGGCCTGCCGGCTTGCGCCGGCGTGGCCTTGGGGGTGGATCGCCTTTTGATGGCCATGACCGGCGGGCCGAGCATCGATGAAGTGCTTGCGTTCCCGTTCGCACGCGCCTGATTTTTTCCGTGTGCGTGTCCGTACGACCGTCGCATTCCTTGTCAAGCAACGTAGCTAAACGGCTGCTGGACAACGGCATCACACCTGCGCTTTTTTGCCCGCCGTTCATCCGCCATGTATAGAGTCGGCATCGCAGCACACCAAGCCAGCACCCAGGCCAGCACCCCAGGCGGAGTCAAGCATGCGCGCATTGGTACTTTTCGTCTGTTCGATTGCCGCCGGCGGCGCGATGTCAGCCGCCGCACAGTCCCGTGCAGAGTATTCCCCGTCTCCAGGCAGCGGCATCGTCCGCTGCGAATCCTCCGATGGACGCACGCGCGAATGTCCCGCCGACACATCGCGTGGCATGCGTCTGGTGCGACAGATTTCCCGTGCCTCCTGCATTGAAGGACAAACCTGGGGCCAGGGCCCTGGCGGCATCTGGGTGTCGCAAGGTTGCCGCGCGGACTTTGCCAGCGGCTACGGCAGCAGCAGCGGCGGCGGTTACGGCGCGCAGGTACTGCGCTGCGAATCCAGTGATGGCCGCCGCAAGGATTGTCCCGCCGATACGCGCGGTGGCGTCGAACTCGTGCGCCAGTTGTCGCGCACTGCGTGCATGCGCAACCAGTCCTGGGGCGTCGATCGACATGGCATCTGGGTGTCGCAGGGCTGCCGTGCCGAATTCCGCATCGGTGGCGGCCGCGGCTGGGACGACCGACGCGACAACACCAGCGCGCAGGTCGTGCGCTGCGAATCACCACGGGGCGCACGCAACGAATGCCGGGTCGACGTCCATGGCGGCGTGCGCCTGCTGCGGCAGTTGTCCTCATCGCCGTGCGTGGAAGGGCGTACCTGGGGCCAGTATCGTGGCGGGATCTGGGTCAGCCGGGGCTGCCGTGCGGATTTCGAGATCGGACGTTCCGGAAATGACGGGGAGGATGGCGACCGTCGTCGCGGCGGGATGGCGCAGGTGATGAAATGCGAGTCGACCGAAGGACACCAGCAGCGCTGCGATGTGTATATCGCACGCGGCGCACAGATGATCCGCCAGCTGTCGCGCTCTGCGTGCATCGAAGGCCAGAGCTGGGGCCGGGATCGCAACGGCGTCTGGGTAAGCGGTGGCTGTCGTGCGGAGTTCTCGATCTGGTAATAGCGCGCCGATCAGTCGTGCGAATCAGTCGCGAAAATCACGAGCAAAGGCGCACGCTCTTGATCTCATAATGCGCACATGACCGACACCATCGACTACACCCGCTACGACCGCATCCGCCCCATCCGCTGGACTGGCGACGCGCTCGAATTGCTTGACCAGCGCAAATTGCCCTTTGTGGTCGAATACAACGTGTGCACCACCAGCAGCGATGTCGCCGAGGCGATCCATGCGCTCGCGGTGCGCGGCGCGCCTGCCATCGGAATCGCGGCGGCATGGGGCGTTGTCCTCGCGGCACGCAACATCGAAGCATCGGATGGGAGGCAAGCCGCGCTGGAATTGCAACCCGCCATGCAGCAACTCAACGCAGCGCGTCCCACCGCCGTCAACCTGGCCTGGGCGCTTGCGCGGATGCGGCGCATGCTTGGAGTCGCGGGCGGTGATTGGCGCAGCGCGCTTGAACGCGAAGCGCGCGCCATCGAAACCGAAGACCTCGCCGCCAACCGCGACATGGGCACCCTGGGTGCATCACTGATCGAGCCAGGCAGCGGCGTGCTGACCCATTGCAATACCGGATCACTCGCCACCGCCGGTTTCGGCACCGCCCTTGGCGTGATTCGCGCCGGCGTCGCCCAGCAACGCATCGCGCATGTGTTCGCCGGCGAGACGCGTCCGTGGATGCAGGGCTCGCGATTGACGGTGTGGGAGTTGCAGCAGGATGGCATCGAGGCCACATTGATCGCGGATGCCGCCGCGTCGCACCTGATGAAGGGCGGGCAGGTGCAGTGGGTGGTGGTCGGCGCGGACCGGATTTGCGCCAACGGCGATGTCGCCAACAAGATCGGCACCTATCAACTGGCGATCGCCGCCAGGCACCACGGCGTGAAATTCATGGTGGTGGCGCCGTCGTCCAGCGTCGACATGGATACCGCCAGCGGCGACCTGATCGACATCGAACACCGTGACCCCAGCGAGCTGCTCGGCGTGTCCGGCACGCGCACCGTGGCAGAGGGCATCGATGCGTGGAACCCGGTGTTCGACGTGACGCCGGCAGGCTTGATCGATGCGATCGTCACGGAGAAGGGCATCATCGCGCGGCCCGATACAACTTCAATGCAGGCCGCGTTCGGCGCTTGATCGTATAGCCCGGGTATCGCTGCGCTCCACCCGGGCTACGCGTGCTTTTCGCAGGAGCGGCTTCAGCCGCGAGCTCTGCTCTTGCAGGCGCGAATTGATTCGCATGTTTCCTTG
>JBBJNO010000034.1:0-13281 GCA_037720875.1 Luteimonas sp.
GCCGCACGTACCTCCGCTTCAGCTGCGTTGCCAGTTGCCATCGCCGATAACGCTTCTCGCCTTCCCCGAGTCCCGAGTCCCGAGTCCCGAGTCCCGGAGCCATTGCAATGACGCGCGCGATGCTGCTCAGCGAATTGCTGCCCGATGTTGTCGGCGTGCCGCGTGAGCTGGCGATCACTGGCCTGGTGCAGGACAGTCGTGCGATCGCGCGCGGCGATGCGTTCGTCGCGATCGCGGGCTTCGGTGCGCACGGCTTGAATTTTGTCAAACAGGCGCGGGCTGCCGGGGCAAGCGCCATCCTGTTCGAAGCACCCGCACCCGATGACTTGCCTGCGCCCGCCGATGCGATCGCGGTGCCGAACCTGCGCGCGCGCATGGGCGAACTCGGCGACCGTTTTCACGATCATCCGACGCGCGCGATGACCACGGTCGGCATCACCGGCACCAACGGCAAGACCTCGACGGTGCAGCTGCTGGCGCAGGCGTGGACGCTGCTTGGAAAGCGCAGCGGCAGCATCGGCACGCTGGGTGCGGGCCTGTACGGCAAGACCACGCCGACCGGCTTCACCACGCCGTTGGTGTTGCAGTTGCACGCATTGCTGGCGCAACTACGCGATGCAGGCGCGAGCGCGGTGGCGATGGAAGTCAGTTCGCACGCGCTCGACCAGGGTCGCGTCGATGGCGTGCACTTCGATGTCGCGGTGTTCACCAATCTCACCCGCGACCATCTCGATTACCACGGCGATATGGCCGGCTATGGCGCGGCGAAGGCCAGGCTGTTCGGGTGGCCGGGGCTGAAAGCCGCGGCGATCAATCTCGACGACGAATTTGGCGCTGCGTTGTCCGCCTCATTGCCGCAGTACTTGCGCCACGTTGGGCTGAGTACGCGCGGTGCGGCGGATGCCAACCTGCGCGCCGAAAACCTTGCGCTCGACGGCAGCGGCATGACGTTCGACCTCGTCGGCGACGATGGCCAGGCGTACCGCGTGCAATCGCAACTGCTCGGGCGCTTCAACGTCGACAACCTGCTCGCCGTCGCCGGTGCGTTGTACGCGCTTGGTGAGGCGCCAGCAGACATCGCGAAGACGCTGTCGTTGTTGCAGCCGGTCGACGGCCGCATGAACCGCCTCGGCGGCGGTGGCACGCTGCCGCTGGTGGTCATCGACTATGCGCACACGCCCGATGCGCTGCAGCAGGCACTGTCCAGCCTGCGTGCGCACGCCAGGGCGCGGGTGATCTGCGTGTTCGGTTGTGGTGGCGAACGCGATACCGGCAAGCGGCCGCAGATGGCGGCGATCGCCGAGGCGAATGCGGACGTGGTCATCGTCACCGACGACAACCCGCGCCGCGAATCCGGCGATGCGATCGTCGTCGATATCCTTGCCGGTTTCGCAAAGGTCGATAGCGTCATCGTGCAGCGCGACCGCGCCGCCGCGATTGCGCGCGCGATCGGCGAAGCCGGCCCCGACGACATCGTATTGATCGCCGGCAAGGGCCACGAGCCCTATCAGGAGATCGACGGCGTCCAGCATCCATTCGACGACACACAGGTCGCCCGCCGTATCCTGGAAGCGCGACCATGACGCCGATGCCGCTCTCGCGCATCGCAGCCCTGACGGGCGGGCGCCTGCATGGCGACGACGTGCGGATCGATGCGATCGTGACCGATACGCGGGCGCTGGATGCGCGCGATGCCAGCGCGCTGTTGTTCGTCGCGCTCAAGGGCGAGCACTTCGACGGCCACGAGCATGTCGCCACAGCGGCATCGAAGGGCGTTCGCGCCGCGTTGGTAAACCGCGAACTCGACTCGATGCTGCCGCAGGTCGTAGTCGGCAATACCGAGCGTGCGCTGGCGGCCCTGGCCGCCGGATTGCAGCGCGAACGCGGTACCCGAGTCGTCGCCATCACCGGCAGCAATGGCAAGACCGGCGTCAAGACGCTGCTGCTGTCGCTCCTGCAGCGCGCGGGCCGGCTCCAAGACAAAGTGGTCTACGCCAATCCCGGCAACCGCAATAACGAAATCGGACTGCCGCTGGCGGTGATCGATGCGCCGGAAGATGCGCAATACGCGATCTACGAAATGGGCGCGGGCAAACCCGGCGACATCGCCTATCTCACCGCCGTGGTCAAGCCCGACGTCGCGCTGGTCAACAACATCGCGCCCGCCCACCTGGAACGCATGGGTAGCCTGCTTGGCGTCGCCGACACCAAGGCCGCGATCTACGACGCGCTGCCGGCCGATGGCGTCGCGGTGATCAATGCCGACGATGCGTTCGCGCCGTATTTCGCCGAGCGCGCGCACGGTCGCCGGATCATCCGTTTCGGGCTCGAGGCCAGTGCCGATGTCAGTGCACGTAACATTCTCAGCGATGCGGACGGCTCGCGCTTCCTGCTGACGACGCCGCAAGGCGACGTCGCCATCGCGCTGCCACTGCCGGGACGACACAACGTCTCCAATGCACTGGCGGCCGCATCGCTGGCGCTCGCCCTCGGCGTGTCGCTGGAGAGCATCGCCGGCGGACTCAATGCCGCGCGACCGGTGGCCGGACGCCTGATCACGCATCGGCTCGCCAATGGCGTGCAATTGATCGACGACAGCTACAACGCCAATCCGGGTTCCCTCAATGCCGCCATCGACCTGCTGGGCTGCGACGGAGGCGAAGCCTGGCTGGTATTGGGCGACATGCGCGAACTCGGCGCCGACGGACCGGCGCTGCATGCCGAGGTCGGACGCCGCGCGAAAGCGGCCGGCATTGCGCGGTTGTATGCGCTGGGTGCGTTGAGCGCGGCGGCGGCACAGTCGTTTGGCAAGGACGCGCGCGTGTTTGATTCGCATGACGCATTGACGGCTGCCTTGACCGCGGATTTACAAACTCTTGTAGGAGGGGCTTCAGCCCCGACACGGATTTCGGTGACTTCGGTCGGGGCGCAAGCCCCTCCTACAACAGCGGTGCGCGTGCTGGTCAAGGGTTCGCGCGGCAGCGCGATGGATCGCGTCGTGACAGCGTTGCTGGCTTCAGAGGAGGGCGCAGCGAATGTCGGTTGAGATTGCAACGGTGCATGGCATGGATCTCGTGCAGGAACTGGAAGCGCTCTTGCTCGTCATTCCCGCGCAGGCGGAAGCGCTTTACAACAGCGCCAACTGGTCAACCCATGCCCGTCCATTTTCAGATTGTCATCACTGTGCGGAAAGTTTCCCGACATGGGGTCGCGCCTGCGCGGGAATGACGAGTGGAAAGTTCGTGCGTGCCCCGAGCCCCGAGTCCCCAGTCCCCAGTCCCGGCCTTCGGGAGCAGACCCATGCTGCTTGAACTCACGCGCTGGCTGGAACAGTTGCAAAGCACGTTCGGGTTGTTCGCCTACCTGACCTTCCGCGGCATCCTCGCCGCATTGACCGCAATGGCGTTGTCGTTGTGGTGGGGTCCGGCGGTGATCCGCAAGCTGGCCGAGTACAAGGGCGGCCAGCCGATCCGCAGCGACGGCCCGCAAACGCATTTTGCCAAGGCCGGCACGCCGACCATGGGCGGCGCGCTGATCCTGATCGCCGTCACGGTGACGGTGTTGCTGTGGGGCGACCTGCGCAACCGCTATGTCTGGGTCGTGCTCGGCGTGCTGATCACATTCGGCGCGATCGGCTGGTACGACGACTGGCTCAAGATCGTCAAGCGCGATCCCAACGGCATGAAGTCGCGCTGGAAGTACCTGCTGCAATCGATCTTCGGCCTCGCCGCAGGCATTTTCCTGTTCATGACCGCCGATACGCCGGCGGCCACCACGTTCTTCGTGCCGCTGCTCAAGAACATCGGGATTCCACTCGGCATCTTCTTCGTGGTCGTAGCGTATTTCTGGATCGTCGGTTTTTCAAACGCCGTGAATCTGACCGACGGGCTCGATGGTCTCGCCATCATGCCGACAGTGCTGGTCGCCTCGGCGCTGGGCGTGTTCGCCTACGCATCGGGCAACGCGGTGTTCTCCAGCTACCTGCAGATCCCGGCGATTCCCGGCGCGGGCGAACTGGTCATCATTTGCGCGGCCATCGCCGGCGCCGGACTCGGCTTCCTGTGGTTCAACACTTATCCGGCGATGGTGTTCATGGGCGACATCGGCGCGCTGGCGCTCGGCGCGGCGCTCGGTGCGATCGCGGTGATCGTGCGCCAGGAAATCGTGCTGGCGATCATGGGCGGCGTGTTCGTGATCGAAACGCTGTCGGTGATCATCCAGGTGGCGTCGTTCAAGCTCACCGGCAAGCGCGTGTTCCGCATGGCGCCGATCCACCACCATTTCGAACTGAAGGGCTGGCCCGAGCCGCGCGTGATCGTGCGCTTCTGGATCATCTCGGTGATCCTGGTCCTCGTCGGCCTCGCCACGTTGAAGGTGCGCTGATGGGCATCGCACCCATGAGCCGCGCACCCCGCAGCGCACCCAGCAGCGCACCCAACACCGGGGCTCAACACCAGGCGACACGCCTGGACGCCATCCAGGGCCGCTTCGACCCGTGGCTGCTCGGTGCATCCATTGCGTTGGCGTGCCTGGGCATCGTCATGGTCGCGTCGAGTTCGATCGCGATCGGCGAGGGCCTTGACGTCGGCCCGTTCTACTTCCTGACGCGGCACGTTGTGTTCCTCGCGATCGGCACCGGGTTTGCATTGTGGATGATGCGCACCGAATTGAAATCGATCGAAGCCAAGAACCAGATGCTGCTGCTGTTGTGTTTCGTGCTGCTGCTGCTGGTGTTCGTGCCCGGCATCGGCAAGAGCGTCAACGGCGCCAGGCGCTGGCTGAACCTGGGCATCTCGAATTTCCAGGTGGTGGAAGCCGTCAAGCTGCTCTACATCGTCTGGCTGGCGAGTTATCTCGTGCGTTTTCGCGATGAAGTCAATGCGACCTGGAAGGCGACGCTCAAACCAATCTTCGTCGCCATCGGCCTGGTGGCACTGCTGATCCTGCAACCGGATTTCGGTTCGCTATCGCTGATCCTCGCCATCACCGCCGGCATGCTGGTGCTCGGCGGCGTGCACATGCCGCGCATGTTCGGGCCGGTGCTGATCCTGTTGCCGGCGCTGGCGGCGGTGGCGATCGCCGAACCGTATCGCGTACGCCGCTTCACCTCGTTTCTCGACCCGTGGGCCGACCAGCTTGGCAGTGGCTATCAATTGACCAATGCATTGATGGCGGTGGGCCGCGGCGAATGGTTCGGTGTCGGCCTCGGTGGTTCCGTGCAGAAACTGTCGTACCTGCCAGAGGCGCACACTGATTTCATCCTGGCGGTGATCGGTGAGGAACTCGGATTTGCCGGCGTGTGCGTCGTGGTCGGCCTGTACGCGTTGCTGGTCGGGCGCGCGCTCTGGATCGGCTTGCAATGCGTGGAGATGCGGCGCCATTTCGCCGGCTATTGCGCCTTTGGCATTGCGTTGTGGATTTCGTTGCAGAGTTTCGTCTCGATTGGCGTCAATCTCGGCATGCTGCCGACCAAGGGCTTGACGCTGCCGCTGATTTCATCGGGCGGCTCCAGCGTGCTGATGACCTGCGTGGCGCTCGGCTTGCTGCTGCGCGTGTCGTACGAACTCGATCGCGCGCAACGCCAGGTGGCGAAGTTGCGCGGCGATGCGCAGCAGGCGCCCGATGGCAGCATTCCATCGACCACGCTGTCTGCTGCGGCAGCCGCCACGGCTGCCCGCGGGACCAGCCGTCTGCGCCAGCGCGTGGAGCCGACGCTCGGCATGGGGAGGATCGCATGAGCGATGCGAACGCCCCGGTCATGATCCTTGCAGGCGGCACCGGCGGGCACATCTTCCCCGGCCTCGCCGTCGCGCATGCACTGCGCGCGCGTGGCGTGCCGGTGACGTGGCTCGGCGCCAGCGGCGGCATGGAAATGCGGCTGGTGCCGCCGCATGGCATCGACATCGACACGATCGCGGTGTCGGGATTGCGCGGCAAGGGCATCGTGACCTTGCTACAGGCGCCGCTACGTGTGTTGCATGCGATCCGCGCCGCACGCGCGACGTTGCAACGCCGCAAACCGCGCGCCGTGATCAGCTTCGGCGGTTATGCCGCGGGTCCGGGCGGCATCGCCGCGAAGCTGGGCGGCGTGCCGCTGGTCGTGCATGAACAAAATCGCGCGCCGGGCCTGACCAACCGCGTGCTGGCGAAATTTGCACTGCGGGTACTCAGTGGATTCCCGGGCAGCTTCGCGAATGAGGAAGTGGTCGGCAATCCAGTGCGCGCTGACATTGCGAACATCGATCCGCCCGCGCATCGTTTTTCTGATCGCAATGGCGCGTTGCGATTGCTGGTGCTCGGCGGCAGCCAGGGCGCACGGGCATTGAACAATGCGGTGCCGACCGCATTGGCGATGTTGCGCGATACCCCGTTCGATGTCCGCCACCAGTGCGGCGAGAAAATGCACGACGACGCGCAGCGTGCGTATGCCCAAGCTGGTGTCGCCGCGATCGTGCACCCGTTCATCGCCGACATGGCCGCGGCCTATGCCTGGGCCGATCTTGTGATCTGCCGTGCCGGAGCGTTGACGCTTGCCGAAGTCTGCGCTGCCGGTGTCGGCAGCGTGCTGGTGCCGTTTCCACAGGCGGTCGACGACCATCAAACGAAGAATGCGCAGTTTCTGGTCGAACGCGGCGCGGCGATCCTGTTGAAGCAGGACGAGCAACTCGCCGATCGCTTGCGCGAGGTGTTGCGGGATCTCGCTGCCTCGCCGGAGCGTCGCATGGCGATGGCCGAAGCCGCGCGCGCGCTGTCGATGCCGGATGCGGCCGAACGCGTCGCCGACATCGTGCTGCAGGTCGGCCGGCCTCATATCGGCGTGTCACAGGAGGCCGCATGACGCCGAAACTGCACGACCGTCGTCTGCAGGACAGTGGCGACCTGGCCAAGGCGCATCGCCGCGTGCATTTCGTCGGTATCGGCGGCGTTGGCATGAGTGGCATAGCGGAGGTGTTGTGCACGCTCGACTATGAAGTGTCCGGCTCCGACAACGCCGACAACGCGACCACGCGGCGCCTGACCAAACTCGGCGCCACCATCCATCGCGGCCATGCGGCGTCGAACGTGCTAGGCGCCGACTGCGTCGTCGTGTCCAGTGCGATCAAGCCGGACAATCCCGAATTGATGGAGGCGCGCGCGCAGCGCATCCCGATCGTGCCGCGCGCGGAGATGCTGGCCGAGCTGATGCGCTTCCGCCGCGGCATCGCCGTCGCGGGCACGCATGGCAAGACCACCACGACGTCATTGCTTGCGAGCGTGCTGGGCGAAGGCGGGCTCGATCCCACCTTCGTCATCGGCGGACAACTGCTTGCCGCCGGCGCCAATGCCCGCCTCGGCGGCAGCCAGTGGCTGGTGGCCGAGGCCGATGAAAGCGATGGCAGTTTCCTGCGGCTCAATCCGTTGATCGCGGTCATCACCAACATCGATGCCGATCATCTCGAAAACTACGGCGGCGATTTCGCCAACGTGCAGGCGGCGTTCGAGGAGTTCCTGCATCGCCTGCCGTTCTATGGGCTGGCGGTCCTGTGCATCGACGATCCCGAAGTCGCCACATTGGCGGCGGCGACGCTGCGCCACGTCATGACCTACGGCTTCGATCCGAATGCCGACGTGCGCGCCGAAGACGTCACGCAACAGGGCGCGCGCATGCACTTCGTGTTGTGCCTGCCGGATGCCTCGCGCACAAAGATCACGCTGGCTTTGCCCGGCCGCCACAACGTGCAGAACGCGCTTGCCGCTGCGGCGGTTGGTTGGCAACTGGGTGTCGATGCGAACGCCATCGCCCGCGCGCTGGAATCGTTCGCCGGCATCGGCCGCCGCTTCAACCTGCTGGCGAAGATCGAAATCCCGCGCGGCGGCATGGTCACGGTGGTCGACGACTACGGCCATCACCCGAAGGAACTCGAGGCGGTATTCGAGGCCGCGCGCGGCGGCTGGGCGGACAAGCGCCTCGTCGTTGCGTTCCAGCCGCATCGCTACAGCCGCACGCGCGATCTGTTCGACGAATTCGCCGCGGTGTTGTCGAGCGTCGACGCGCTGGTGTTGACCGAGGTCTATCCAGCCGGCGAGGCGCTGATCGCAGGTGCCGACGGCAAGTCGCTGGCGCGCGCGATCCGTGCACGCGGCCGCGTCGATCCGGTCGTGGTCGGCAGCGCCGCCGAACTTCCCGCCGTGTTGGCGGACGTGCTGCGCGACGGCGACCTGTTGCTGATGATGGGCGCGGGCGACATCGGCCACGCCGCGCAACAACTCGCCAGGAATGGATTTGGGAGTAGGGACGAATGATGGGTGTGATGACTATGTTTTGTGGAAGTGGGACTCGGGACTCGGGACTCGGGACTCGACAAGAGACGAAAGCCTTGTCCGCAAAGAACGCAAGGAACGCAAAGGGGAATCTTTGTGTTTTGCTCTCCTTTGCGTCATTAGCGTTCTTCGCGGACTGCTTTTCCCGAGTCCCGAGTCCCGTTGTCGAGGCGACGTCGTGACCGTGCGCCTGCAACCGCCACGCATCACCGACCCCGCCGCCTTCGGCCGCGTCGCCGTGCTGATGGGCGGCAGCAGTTCCGAACGTGAGGTGTCGCTGGATTCCGGCCGCAACGTGCTCGACGCGCTGCGCAGCCGCGGCGTCGATGCCAATGCGGTCGACGGCCTTCCCAACCTGATCCGCGAATTGAACGACCGGCAGTTCGATCGCGTGTTCAACATCCTGCACGGTGGCGATGGCGAGAACGGCGTGCTGCAGGGGTTGCTGCAGGGACTCGGCGTGCCATGCACCGGTTCCGGCGTGCTCGGCTCCGCGCTGGGCATGGACAAGACCCGCACCAAGCAGGTGTGGATGTCGATGGGCCTGCCGACGCCGCGTTACCAGCGGTTGCCGAAAGGCATTGATGTCGGCGCGGCCGCGCGCAATTTCGGATTGCCGGCGATCGTCAAGCCGCCGGTCGAAGGCTCCAGCGTCGGCATCCATCGCCTCTTCAACGAAGACGACCTGCAACACGCCATCGCCTTCGCCGCCGAATATCCTGGCGAACTCTTGATGGAACAACTCATCGTCGGCGACGAACTCACCGTCGGCATCCTCGACGGACGCGCATTGCCGTCGATCCGGATCGTGCCGACCGGCGAGTATTACGACTACCACGCCAAATACGTCGCCGAGGACACGCAGTACCTGTGCCCGGGACTGGAAGGCGCCGACGAGGACGAGATCCGCCACATCGCGCTGGCCGCGTTCAACGCCGCCGGTTGCAGTGCGTGGGGTCGCGTCGATGTGATGCGCGATCGCGCCAGCGGCCAGTTTCACCTGCTGGAAGTCAACACCGCGCCGGGCATGACCAGTCATTCGCTGGTGCCGAAGGCGGCGCGTGAAATCGGCATCGAATTCGACGAGTTGTGCTGGCGGATTCTGGAGATGACGGTATGAGGCTGGGAATCGGGAATCGGGAATCGGGAGTCGCAAAGGCGTGCAACGCGCCCTGGGTACTGATGGGCGGGGCTCGGCATTGGGGACTCGGGACTCTTCGTAGGTGCGAATTTATTCGCACGCTCTTGCTTTTCAAAAACAACAGCGTGCGAATAAATTCGCACCTACCTGGTGTTGCGCTTTGGCCGATTCCCGATTCCAGATTGCCGATTCCCGGCTCCACAGGAGCCGTCGGATGAACGCCATGCTCCGTTTCGCCGCCTGGCTGCTCGCACTCGCGCTGGTGGCGTTGCCCGTGGTCGCCGTGGTCAACGGCTGGATCGCCGGCGATCGCTGGCCGTTACGCAAGTTGCGCGTCACCAGTCAGTTCGAGCGTGTCGATCCGCAACAACTGCGCGCGACGGTGATGCCGTATGCCAGGGACGGGTTCTTCGCTGTGCGCCTGGAAGCTGCACAGGCGGCGGTCGCGAAGTTGCCTTGGGTCGAGCGCGCCGAAGTGCGCAAGCGCTGGCCCGATATCCTCGAGATCCGTATCGTCGAACACACCCCGTTCGCGCGCTGGGGCACCGATCGCCTGTTGTCCGAACACGGGCGCCTGTTTCCGGTCCGCAGCGTGCGCGGCGCGCCACTGCCGGACAACCTGCCGCAACTCGACGGCGATCCGGCGCGCATCGCCGAGGTGGTTGCGCTCTACAACGAGTCTCGCGCGCTGCTGTCACCGGGCGGCATCGATGTGCGCGGGCTGGTGCAGGACGGTCGCGGCAGCTGGTCGTTGACGCTGGCCAGCGGTACCGAAGTCGTCATTGGACGCAGCGGTGCCAAGGCGCGGCTGACACGTTTCTCGCGCTTGCTGCCGCGCCTGCTCGCGCAGCAGCAACGGCCGCTGCAGCGCGCGGACCTGCGCTACACGAATGGGTTTGCGTTGAGTTGGGCGGATGCGGGACTCGGGACTCGGGACTCGGGACTCGGCAAAAGCACAGAGCAGTCCGCAAAGAACGCCAATGACGCAAAGGGGGGCAAGACACAAAGATTTTCCTTTGCGTTCTTGGCGTTCTTTGCGGACAAAACTTGTGGCTGTTCCCGAGTCCCGAGTCCCGAGTCCCGAGTCCCGTTTTCCCCACAGGCAACCACATGAACCGCAAAGGCGACAAATCGCTGATCGTCGGCCTCGATATCGGCACCTCGAAAGTGGTGGCGCTGGTCGGCGAGTATTCCCCCGGCAATCCGATCGAGGTCATCGGCATCGGTTCGCACGAATCGCGCGGGCTCAAGCGCGGCGTGGTGATCGATATCGAATCGACGGTGCAGTCGATCCAGCGCGCGGTGGAGGAAGCCGAGCTGATGGCCGGCTGCGAGATCCGTTCGGTGTACGCCTCGATCTCCGGCAACCACGTGCAATGCCGCAACTCGCCGGGCATCGTGCCGATCCGCGACGGCGAAGTGACCTATACCGATCTCGATCGCGTCCTGGAAGCGGCCAAGGCCGTCGCGATCCCCGCCGACCAGAGGATCCTGCACGCGATCGCGCGCGAATACGTGCTCGACGATTCGCAGGAAGGCATCCGCAATCCGGTCGGCATGACCGGCGTGCGGCTGGAAGTGCACGCGCATCTTGTGGTGTGCGCGCAATCGGCCGCGGCCAACATCAGCAAGTGCGTGCAGCGTTGCGGCCTGCAGATCGACGATCTCGTCTTGTCGTCGCTGGCCTCGAGCACGGCGGTGCTGACCAACGATGAGCGCGAACTGGGCGTGGCGCTGGTCGATATCGGCGCGGGCACCACCGATGTCGCGGTGTTCGTGCAGGGCGCGATCTGCCACACGGCGTCGCTGCCGATCGCCGGTGACCACGTCACCAACGACATCGCGCACATGCTGCGCACGCCGACGCCCGAAGCCGAACAGATCAAGGTCCGCTACGCCTGCGCGCTGGCGCAGCTGGCGACAGCCGAGGAATCGATCCAGGTGCCGAGTGTCGGCGATCGTCCGCCGCGCCGCCTGCCGCGGCACTCGTTGGCGCAGGCGGTGCAGGGACGCTACGAGGAAATCTTCGAGATGGTGCAGGCGGAACTGCGCCGGTCGGGCTTCGAGGAAATGGTGCGCGCCGGCATGGTGCTGACCGGCGGCGCTTCGAAGATGGAAGGCGTGGTGGAACTGGCCGAGGAAATGCTGCAGATGCCGGTGCGTATCGGCATCCCGCAGCACGTCACCGGGCTGGGCGAAGTGGTCGGCAATCCGGTGCACGCGACCGGCGTTGGCCTGCTGCTGATGGGCAGCCAGACCGAGCATCCGCGCAGGCCGCTGTTGCCGGCGGGACGCGCCGGGAGTTTCTTCAACAAGGTCAAGGATTGGTATCGCGGAGAGTTTTGAAGATCACGCTTTTGTAGAGCGGAGCTTGCTCCGCTGCTCTGATCGAAAAGCAGCCGAGCAAGCTCGGCTCTACAAAAGCAAAAGCAAAGGCAAAAGCCTGTGCGACGGCGCAGAGGCATGCAGGCAGGGCGAAGCAAACGATTGCGGTACCTGGCAACACAAACCCGATTGCATAACTAGAAGTCATAACGGAGGACGTGGACATGGCGAATTTCGAACTCATCGAAAAAATGGCCCCAAATGCGGTGATCAAGGTCATCGGCGTGGGCGGCGGCGGCGGCAATGCGGTCGCGCACATGGTCAACAGCAACGTGGACGGCGTTGAATTCATCACCGCCAACACCGATTCGCAGGCGATCAAGAACTGCGGCGCCAAATTGCAGCTACAGCTCGGCACGAACGTCACCAAGGGCCTTGGCGCCGGCGCCAATCCCGAAGTCGGGCGGCAGGCCGCGCTCGAGGATCGCGAACGCATCATGGATGCGCTGGCCGGCGCGGACATGGTGTTCATCACCGCCGGCATGGGCGGCGGCACCGGCACTGGCGCGGCGCCGGTAGTCGCGCAACTGGCGAAGGAAATGGGTGTGCTGACGGTCGCCGTCGTCACCAAGCCCTTCCCGTTTGAGGGACGCCGCCGCATGCAGGTGGCCTTGAAGGGCATCGAGGAGCTGTCGCAGCACTGCGATTCGCTGATCACGATTCCCAACGAGAAGCTCATTACCGTGCTCGGCCGCAACGCCACCATGATCCAGGCCTTCCGCGCCGCCAACGACGTGCTGCAGGGCGCGGTGCAGGGCATCGCGGATTTGATCGTGCGTCCGGGCTTGATCAACGTCGATTTCGCCGACGTGCGCACCGTGATGTCGGAAATGGGCCTGGCGATGATGGGCACCGGCGCGGCGCGCGGTGACGATCGTGCGCAGGCAGCGGCGGAAAGCGCGATCCAGAATCCGTTGCTCGACGACGTCAATCTCTCCGGCGCCAACGGCATCCTGGTCAACATCACCGCCGGCCCGGACTTCACCATGGCCGAGTTCGACGAAGTCGGCCGCACCATCGAGAACTTCGCCGCGGAAGACGCGACGGTGGTCATCGGTACCGTGCTCGATCCGGAGATGCAGGACGAAGTGCGGGTGACGGTGGTGGCCACCGGCCTCAACCGCGTCGCCGCACGGCAGTCCGGTCGCCAGCCGGAACGCGAGGGCATGCAGCGCGATGGCACGCACCGTGAAATCATGCGCGCGCCGATCAAGCTGGTGCGCAACGCGACCACGGGACAGCCGGACTTCGACGCGATGGCCAATGTCGAGGACGCGCCCATGCCGAGTTTCGGCGGCCTGCGGAGCAGCCGCGGTGGACGTTCCGCGGAGGCCGCGCCAGCCGTGGCGGATCTGCCGGGCGATTACCTGGACATTCCGGCGTTTTTGCGTCGCCAGGCGGATTGAAGAGCAGGTGGGTCTCGGCCCACCAGCGTTCCTATCGGCTGCAACTGT
>JBBJNO010000275.1:0-3446 GCA_037720875.1 Luteimonas sp.
GTTGGCTCGTACTACCTTGCTGGACTGCGCGGCGGTTGCGTCTTGCAATCGGCGCAGCAGTGGATCGTTGACACTTTCGGGCGGGCGCAGTTTTGCGATGCGTGCGAGGGCTTCGTAACGCAAGTCGTGGTGCGGGTGATCCACCTGTTCTGCGCCGGAAAGCACGCGGTCATAGCAGCTCAGTGCCTCGGCGCGTTCGCCGCGTTCCTCGTGAAGATTGCCCCGGTTGAGCCGTGCGGGCACGTAGTCCGGCGCCAGCGCGATCGCGGCTTCAAGCTCCCGCTCGGCGTCGTCATCACGACGCAGGTGATCGGAAAAGATGACCGCCCGGTTCAGGTGTACTTCCTCCGGCCGCCCGACGCCGAGCGCCAAGGCTTGCCCATAAGCCGCGAGGGCTTCCTCGAACTGACCCTCGGCCTTGAGCAGATAGCCCAATTCGTACCAGCCTTCGCTCGCACCGGGTTGCTCTGCGAGCACTTGTCGGAAGAGATCGATGGCTTCCAGGCGGCGGCCCTGGCTGTGCAGGGTTGCTGCCTGGCGCAGAAGGCTTTGACTGTGTTCGCTCATCGCGCATCGTCCTGATAGGTCATGCGCGATGCAGCAGCAGCTGCCAGCCAACCAGATTGGTGCGGGCGTAGTACAGGGGCATGCGTTCGATGAGACTGAATCCTGCCGCTGCAGCGTCTCTTTCGATGCTCTCCATGTCCTGCTGTGCGCGGGCGTGCCCGATGAGGTCGTTGAGGCGTTGCACCGAGTCGCGCATTTCCGCCTCCGCGCGATCGACCTCCAGGCCGACGGCAGCCGGTTTCATCTCCTTGCGCGCGACGAGCAACTTCTGCACCGCATCGAGCGCGACGCTCAGTACGCGCCCCGTCCCCGATTGACGGGCCTGCTCCAGCTCCCGTTTCAAGACCTGGATGGCGGCACGCAACTCGTCCGCCGCCCGTTGGGTCGTGCCCGGTACGACTTGCTCCATCGTGACCAAGCGATGCAGCCTCCGGAATACCTCGGTCTCCACAAGCACGATCTCAGACTCGCGCAAGGTGCGCCGGGCGCTCTGCAACAGCATCGAGTCCGCGTGATGGACAATGAATTGCGCGTCGGTAGCCGGCTTCAATACCCGGTGAATCTCCGCGAGCGCGGCCGTGGTGTCGGTGTACTCAAGCGCATAGTGGCCGCTGACGGCATCGAAGCTTTCCGACTCGAATGGCAGGTGCTCGGTAGCCACGCCGGCATGGAAGGTGATGCCGGCCAGGCGGCGCATACCGTCGGGCACATGACGCTTGGGATCAATCTGTGCCAGATCCGTCGCGTGGATCTCCCAGTTCCGGCCCTGTGTTGACGCCATCTCCGCGGCGATCAGCGCCACCACACCGTTGCCGGTTCCCACGTCGAGGATGCGCGCTTCCGACGGTAGCGTCGAAAAGAACTCGACCCAGGCGTCGCGAACCTCGAGGTCATAGCCGCCGTCCGGGGCCGTGGGGCAGGTCGCGATCATGCCGCCGCGGTAATAGGTTTCCCACTGCTCGAGACTCAAAGGCTTGTGCACCTGCGGGTGATTGGTGAATATCATAGCGATCGCGCATGGCACGGGCACGCCTTGCGCATGCTGCATACCCCGCTGCCGCCGTTTATGAAGGAGTGATTGGATGTCGATTCTGCTGCGCGCTGCTGCGTCCATCGCCTTGCTTTCCGCCGTGACCGCGTACGCGGCCGAGCCCCTCACGACCACCCATCCCTGCGCTGCTGTGATCGAAGCGAGCGAGCGCCTCGGCTGTTATGACAAGGCGTTTGCGCCGGTCGCCGAGGCAAGGGGCACGGCCGCTGACATGGCGGCAGAACGGGACAGGGCGCTTCGTGAGTTCGGTTTGAACAAAGTGCAGCTGCGCGTGCGTGAGCCTGAGCGGATGCGCATCGTCGCGCCCGACAGGATGGAGGCGACCGTCACGCGCGTGAGCTCGCGCTCGACAGGTGAGAGGATCGTCACGCTGGACACCGGCCAAGTCTGGTTGCTGACAGAAGTGACAATGAAAGGACAATTGCGAAGTGGCGATCGTGTAACGATCCGGCAGGCTGCCTTGGGCACTTTCATGTTGCTGACGCCAAAAGGGACTGCGCTGCGGGCGAAGCGCATCCAATAACCGATGTCGCCACACGGCACGCCCCAGGCGCTCGACGGGAAGCAAGCCAGGCAACTTGAAACCGTGTCGCGGCTGCTACAGGCGGGACGTGCGGACGAGGCTGTGGCGATCGGGAAACAGCTGGTATCTGAGGCAGCCGGGGCTCCTGATGCCCACCATCTTCTCGCCATGTGCCTCGCTGAAGCGGGAAACATTGATGAGGCGGAGGCCGCCTTCCTGCAAGCACTCGCGCTGGCACCGAATCACCCCCTGATCCTGGTCAACTATGCGGCCATGCTGCGCCAGGCGGGTCGACTGGATGCAGCCCTTGCGGCCTTGCGCCGTGCGACCGAGACAGCGCCGGATTTCGCTAAAGCCTGGAGCGAGTTGGGGCTTGCCGCGTTGCACGCCAGCGATTATGAGCAGGCCTTGTCGGCGCTCAAGCGTGCTATCGAATTACAGCCAGACTCGACACTCGCCTGGCATGCGCTGGGCAACACATCACTTGCGATGGGTGACCTCGACGTTGCGGAGACCGCCTTCAGGACGGTGATCGCATTGGAGCCCGGACACCGGTCGGCATCGATCAACCTGGGTGCTGTCCTGCGCATGTCGGGTCGGCCGGACGAGGCGATCACGTGCTTCATACGAATCCAAAAGAGTGGTGACGACAGCCCAGAACTTGCCGACGCGCTGGTCGGTGTGTTGCTCGATGACGGCAGGCTCGACGAGGCAGTGCAGCTCGCTAGGCAAGTGGCGAGCCAACACCCCGACTTTGTCGCCGGACTGGTCACGCTCGCGAACCTGCTTTGGGAATATGGTCCTGCGCTGACACCTGGCGACCATCCGTTCGACCTGTTCCGGATCGCGATCCAGCATCAACCGGACAACCATGTGCTGCGCGGGGCTTACATCCAGTTCCTGCTCTCGGCACGCGCGGCTCAGGAGGCGCTGGACCAGATACGAGAGCTGCGGACACGCGCAGATGACCCGGCGCTCGCTTGGATGGAGGCCAATGCGCTTGAGATGCTGGACTGCAAGGAACGAGCGGGCGCGCTGTACGCGCAAGTGCACGGTGAGTGGGGTCACAGGGTGCCCGCGTTCCTCAACGCCTACACGCGTCATCTGCTCACGGCGGGGAAGTGGGATGCCGCGGCAGACGTCGCGACCCAGGCAACCTTGCTCGAGCCCGTGAATCAGGAGACTTGGGCCAACCTCGGGACGGCTTGGCGGTTAATGAATGATCCCCGCGAAGACTGGCTGTGCGACTACGAGCGGCTGGTTGGCCTGGTCGAGATCGAGACGCCGCCTGGATTTACGGACCAG
>JBBJNO010000276.1:0-3438 GCA_037720875.1 Luteimonas sp.
CCTTGAGCGCTTGCTGGTGGAAGGCAGTGACTTCCGCCTCGATCTGCTGCTCGGTGCAGAAGATGTGGCCGTCGTCCTGGGTGAAGCCGCGCACGCGCAGGATGCCGTGCAGCGCACCCGAAGGTTCATTGCGATGGCACGCACCAAACTCGCCGTAGCGGATCGGCAGGTCGCGGTAGCTGTGCAGCCCGGCGTTGTAGATCTGCACGTGGCCGGGACAGTTCATCGGCTTGACCGCGTAGGTGCGCTTCTCCGATTCGGTGAAGAACATGTTGTCCTGGTAGTTGTCCCAGTGGCCGGACTGTTTCCACAACGACACGTCGAGGATCTGCGGGCAGCGCACTTCCTGGTAGCCGCTGTCGACATAGACCTTGCGCATGTGCTGCTCGACCACCTGCCAGATCGACCAGCCCTTGGGATGCCAGAACACCAGGCCCGGCGCTTCTTCCTGCAGGTGGAACAGGTTCTGCTGTTTGGCGATCTTGCGGTGGTCGCGCTTCTCGGCTTCCTCGACGCGTTGGATATAGGCGTCGAGTTGTTTCTTGTCGGCCCATGCGGTGCCGTAGATGCGCTGCAGCTGTTCGTTCCTGGCATCACCGCGCCAGTACGCGCCTGAGATGTGGGTCAGCTTGAAGGCCTTCAAAAAGCGCGTGTTCGGTACGTGCGGGCCGCGGCACATGTCGACGTATTCCTGATGGTGGTACAGGCCCATCGCGGTTTCGTCGGGCATGTCGTCGATCAGGCGCAACTTGTAATCCTCGCCGCGCGACTTGAATGTTTCGATGACCTCCGCGCGCGGCGTCACCTGCTTGATGACGTCGTAGTCGGTGGCGATCAGCTCGCGCATGCGCGCCTCGATCGCTTGCATGTCTTCCGGCGTGAACGGACGGTCGAAGGCGATGTCGTAGAAGAAGCCTTCGGCGATCACCGGGCCGATCACCATCTTCGCGGTCGGGTACAGCTGCTTGACGGCATGGCCGATGAGGTGCGCAGCCGAGTGGCGGATGATCTCCACGCCCTCCTCGTCCTTGGGCGTGATGATCCGCAATGTGGCGTCGTGGTCGATGCGGTCGCTGGCATCGACCAGCTTGCCGTCCACTTCGCCGGCCACGGTGGCCTTGGCGAGGCCGGCGCCGATCGACTGGGCGACGTCCATGACGCTGACGGGATGTTCGAATTCGCGGCGGCTGCCGTCGGGGAGGGTGATGGTGATCATGCGATTTGAAGTCCCAGAAACAAAAAAAAGCGCCAAGGCGCCGTCGTCATCCGTGGATGCACGCCTTGGAGGGGTCAATGGCGGTGGCAGGGTGTCCCCATGTCGCACGCTCGGCCGGCGTTGCCGCGGGCCACCTTTGTCTGTCACAGAGAGCAGGCAAGCTAGGCCCTGGGGCCTGCAAAGTCAATGCAGTCAAGGCTTTGCGAGTCGCCTTGTGAGGCGTCGAGGGTGCTCTTGCCAGCGGCGTTAAACCGTTCAGCAGCCAATCGCTCCGCATGACGTTTTTTAGCTTTTTCTTAACGTATCTCGCAACGATGAAAAGCATGATCCGTCACAGTGTGCTCACCCCGTAAGAGGAGCCCCCCGTATGCAAGCCTTCGACCTGTTATCGGATGTTGCCAAGGGTTACTGCACGGAATATGGGAGGCAGGCACGCGACCTGTTCCGGGACGAAACCTGGGACGCCATCGAACCGCGCATCAGGCAATGCTGGCAAAACAATCACCCGCAGGTGGATTGGGAAGTGGCGCGCGGGCGGATTGAGGCGGAGTGGTGGCGGCATAGTGCTGAAGTGTGATCACCGGATGCGGTCGATACCGGCATGCGGTCGCAAGACTTGAAATGGATTTATCTCGCAGCTGTCGCATTCAGTCATCGTCAGCGGTACTTATTCCGCACCTGCCAAGTCTTGGGGTCGAGTCGATGACCTCCACTCCCACCTGCATGATCGCCAAGGCCTTGTCGATGTCCTCGTACGTGTCGCCGCCCGGGCCGGTGACGACTTCGTTGATGGCGCCCGTCAATCCGTTGGTGACCCGGACCGTGCCGTAGATCGACCCCGACGCTGCCGCCGCACCCGTGGCGATGCCGATGATCAAGGCTGCCCGCAGCGAGTTGGTCACCAGCGCCATCAGTCGCGCGATTGGCCGTTCACAATAATGCGGTGGCATCGGCGCACCCGACGTATGGAGTGCTGTGGCAGAACATGCAAACAACTCTTTCTGCGCCGTTCGAGGGCTGCGCATGAAGCAATGACAAGGCGCACGCTGGTGGCCGAGTTATTACAGGATCATCGTGCGGCGCTCAGCTACTTCCTGGATAGGCGGCGGATGCCGGATCTGAGCTTCCTGCGCGATTTGCAGCGTGCTTTGTTCTATTGGCTGCCCTGCCGCTTGCGTCTTGTCCGTGTAGATGCGGTGATGCGCCGGATCATCCATCCGGCCCTGCACGGCAAACAGACCCGTGCCGTTGGTGCTCAGTACGACATGATCGATTTGTTTCATGCCACTGACCGTGGCCTCGAAAGTCAGACTAGCCGCGGCATTCTCGTATTGCTGTTCGGACCGGAAGCCGAGCTTCTGTGGATCGAGCTGCTTAAGTCGGTCCAGCGATTGCTTGAACAAGGAATGGTCGGGATGCTCTGAGTTCGCCACCGTCATGACTCCGGTGATCGCCGCGGTGACGGTGACTTTTCCCTCCGGCAACTGTTTGCCTATGCTCTCCAGTGTGTCTTTTCCGGCAATGCCGTCTACGTGCAGTCCATTGGCCCTTTGATAGGCCTCGACCGCTTCTTTGGTGCGCGGGCCGTAGTCGCTATCGAGTTTGAGCGGATGACCTTGTGGGTCGCGATAACCGAGCGTGGTCAACGACTGTTGCAGGCCGCGTACGTCATCGCCTTGTTCGCCTGGGCGCAATATGCCGTCAGCGGTAGGCTGCTGAGTGGCCGGTCGAGAAGAAGAGTTCAAACTTGGCACATGCGTCTGTGTAGCAGACTGTTTGGGGTACTTGTCGGTGGTGATGACACCCGTATCCATGTCGCGGATGTATTGCTTGAACTTGTCCAGGTGGTGGGCGTTGAAATCAATATGGGTATGAGTGCCGTAGGCCTTCACGTTGCCCCTGCCCATGCCGGCCTGCACACCCATCGGCTGGCCGTACTCGATGTAATCACCGTCTTTCAACTTGAATCCACGCAAAACCATGTGCCGCACCTGCGCGATCATTTCTCCATCCGGCAGCTTGTCGTAAATCTTGACCAGCCCGCTGTCCAGGTTGATCTTGATAAAACCGGCCGCAGGGGCGGGCACTGTGACCTTGGCCGAATTGGTAGCCTTGTCGAACAGGATCAAATCCTTCGACACGAAGACATGCCCGTCGCGTGAGGTGGCAACCTTGCCGCCTACCGAAAGGATTTCCTCGTATTCGCCATCCACCGTGCGGTA
>JBBJNO010000035.1:0-13131 GCA_037720875.1 Luteimonas sp.
AGTAGCGCTCGTCGAAACCGCCCCCGGCGTCGAACGCGGCGCGGGTGCAGAAGATGAAACATCCCGGCGCGATGCGCGCCAGCCGCAGCAGCCAGACGAGCAACGCACCGGCCCAGCGTTCGTGCCACGCGACCTGTCCTCGCAGGCGCACCGTCGCGCCGCCGCCGACGGCGTCCAGGCGCAGCGCGTCGAGTGCGGCGCCGACCACGTGCGCATCGACCTGCGTGTCGGCATCGACGAACACCAGGACATCCCCGCGCGCCTCGCGTGCGCCGGCGTTGCGTGCCGCGGCGATATGCCGGTGCGCGACGGCGACGACGCGGGTGTTGTGTTGCTGCGCGATCCGCGCGGTCTCGTCGGTCGAGGCGTCATCGACCACAACGATTTCGTAGTCCACCCGCAGCGTGCTGGTCGCGGCATGCAGCGCGTCGATCGTCGCACCGATCAGGCGGGCCTCGTCGTGTGCGGGGATGATGAAGGAGAGCACCGATGCATGATGGCATTGCGCGAGCGCATGCTGCGTGGCGCAGGCTGCACATTACGAGCTGGCAACTGGAATGTGGATGTATCCGTGCGCGTCCAGACTTCACCGGGCGATGGGTGTCGCTGCGCTCGACCCATCCTACGCGGGCTATCTGGGCGCGTCGTGTCTGCACCGGCGATGGGTGTCGCTGCGCTCGACCCATCCTACGCAGGCTTGTTCGCGTCAGGCGGTTGCACCCGCCGCGAGGAACGCCCGCACCGCGCGGCCAAAACCGGCGCCGTGTTCGGGGTCGGCACCGAGGTAGAAGTCCGGCTCGATCAGCTCGGCCTCCATCAGCATCCAGCGGCCGTCGGCGTCGGCACGGTGTCGATGCGCGCGTACAGCAGCGGCGCATCGATTGCGGCCAGTGTCTGTTCGGCAAGCGCGAGCGCGCCGGCCGGTGGTGCGGCCGCCGGCGTATATACGCCGCCGTACTGCACCTGGACCCGGAACTCGCCAGGCACGGGACGCTTGTTGACCACGTGGCTCAGGCGCCCGCCAAAGAACAGCAGCGAGGTTTCGCCCTCGGTCTCGATGGTCGGCAGGTACGGCTGGATCATCGCGGCGCCGGCGGGCGCGTCGTCGAGGGCATCGCCGCGGTTCAAACGCAAGGTCTGCCAAGCGCCGCCCGATACGGTTGGCTTGACGATCAATTGCGCCGCGCCGGTGGAGGCGAACGCCTCGTCGATCTGTCGCGGCGTCACGCGGTCGCTCCAGAGCGTGGGCGGAATCGCCACGCCGCGTTGCGCGAGTGTTTCCAGATAGCGTTTGTCCGAATTCCACGCCAGCACCGACGCGGGGTTGGCCAGCGGCACCCTCGCCGCCTGCCAGGCGTGGCAGGCCTGCAGCCAGCGGGCGTGGTCGTGGTGATAGCCCCACGCGAGCAGTGGCAGCACCAGCGCAAATCGCTGCAGGGCAGCGCCGCCCTGCACGTGTTCCGTCCACGGCACCGGTGTGGCCTCCACGCGCGCACTGTCCAGCGCGGCGCGCAGGCGCGTCAGCACACCGGGCCACAGGTCGGCGTATGAGGCGTCAGACGGATCGGGGGTGAGGATGGCGACCTCGGTCATTCGCAACTCCGGAACACGCGCGGGCTGGCGAGTGTACCGAGGTGTCTGCGACGCTTCGGCTGGAAGCCGCGCAGGGCGAATCCCACGGGACTGCACCTGGCCGCACCACGCCCTGGCGGGTGCGGGCGATCGGCGGTCGGCGCAGGGCACGCGCTGTGTGTGCACACGCATTGGCCGTGGCGAGCTTGCCGTGCGGTCACTCCCCGTTGACGTGGGTGCTGCGACCGTGCCTGAGTCATGCCGCCACGACCCGGAACCGGGATCGCGGTGGTGGGGCCGGCGTGAACCGCGTCGATCAACGCGCAGTGCGTCGCACGACGCACACAAGCCACGCATTGCCGCGCGGCGGCGCTCACCCTAACCAACCGGAGCATCCATCCATGAAAACCAATCCCCTGTGCCTGCTCGCCCTGGCCATGTCGACCGTGCTGTTTGCGACGGCCTGCAACCGCGACGCCGCGCCCGATGCCACCACCGACGCCGCCACCGACGCCGCCACCACGCCCGCGCCGGTGGAGCCGGCACCGATACCCGCCGAGCCCGCCCCCACGCCCGCGCCGGCGATGGGCACCGGGATGTCGTTCGCGGAGATGGACAAGAACAGCGACGGCAGCATCGCCATGGACGAGTTGTCGACGACCGACATGCTGCACCAGAGCTTCACCGCCGCCGATACCGACAGCGATGGCAAGCTGTCGATGGCCGAGGTCGACAAGCACAACGCCGACATGGCGGCCATGCCCGCGAACTGATCCACGCGAGAGGTTTGCCATTGATGCGGGGCGCAGCGATGCGCCCCGCTTTGGTTTCTGGCAGGGAAGTACGCGACGATCTCTCGACCGGACGCGCAGGATGGAATGCCAGTTTCCCTATTGAAAAGCGCCCTTCGCGCAGCAGCCTGCGCCGCATGTCGTTTCGATGGCGGGGAACGTCCGGCTTTTGGAATTTCGATGCAGGCGTCACCGCATCCGCCCGACACGGCTCGCGCCAGCATCATCTGACCGTCAGCTCGTAACCATCCGTTCCCGCGAAGGCGGGAAGCGCTTCACAACAGCGCAAGCTGGTCATCCAGCGACTTCGGCCCTTGAAGTGCAAAGACACTGGATTCCCGCCTTCGCGGGAATGACGAATCGGGAGTTTTTGGTTCAGGGCGTGTCGAGGGTGTCCAGTTCCGCGAGGCGCCCATATGGCCATCATCGCCGCCGCGAATTTCGGCTTCCTGGCGGTCTGCCTGGCCGCGGTGTGGTGGATTTTTCGCACGGGCTGGAAGTTGAAGGCCTGACGCGCTCCGCCTGCACCAATGATTCGCGGGCGCTAGCGCTTGCGGGGCTTCGGCGGCGGCGCGACAGGCCCGGTCGCCAGCGGCCCGATGTTCTGCAAGGTGCGGGTTACGCCGAGCTTCTCGACGCGGCCGCCGGATTTCTCGAACGCGTCGATGTGCGCGGCGATCTGCTCGCTCTCGATCTTCTTGTGCAGGTTGTCCTGGCTGCCCGCGGGCGGCCCCTTGGCGGGGGCAGACTTGCCGCTGCTTTTCTTCGGACTTGCCATTGGTGCTCCATGCGGCGCTGAGGCCGTCGGGTGAGTCTCGGTGCGGACGCGCCGAGCGCGTCCACTATGCGCCCTGGGGTGGAAGGAATCGTGAGGCCGTTTTGGATGGAGCCTCCGCTGGGCGACGTTTCCGGCTGCAGCCTGAACGGCGGCAGTCGGTTTGAGCCAGAAATCACCTGCAGTTGACCCGCTAGCTGGGACAGTCCGGCCGTTATTCCCACTTCACCAGGAGCGATATCCCATGCAGATCAAACTCGTTACCGGCGCCGCGCTGATTGCCGCCGCCGTTTCCCTCGCCGCCTGCACCACTAAGCCGGTCACCGTCGATACGCCGGGGCCAGGCGCGACCACCGTGCAGCTGCCGGTACCGGCCACCCCCGACATCAAGCTGACCAACCAGGTCACCGCCGCGCTGGCCTCGGGCCTGGGTTCCGATGCCGCCGGCATCGACGTGCGCGTGGAAGAAGGCACCGTGTACCTGACCGGCCGGGTCGCGACGATGGCGTTGCATAACAAGGCCGTCGCGCTTGCGCGCGGAACCGCCAATGTCAAGGCGGTCGTGCACACGGGCCTGGTCGTCAACTGAGCAGGGGTTGGCGATCGAAGGATGAAACCGCGATGGCCCTCACAACTTGCCGCCGCATTTCGCGGCGGCAAGTTTTTTTGGTAAGCCGCACCTCCAACCCTCCACGCGGTTGAAACGCGTCTTGATCCGCGGCAAGTTGCCATGCCTTTTAGAGCGGAGCTTGCTCCGCTGCTCTTGACGTCACGCGCAAAGCCGCGGAGCAAGCTCGGCTCTACGAAGAGCCGCGCTACGACGAGCACCGTCGCGTGACCCTCAGCGTTCCGCGAGCGGCTGGGACAACGTGTGCTGGATGTCCTCCAGCCGGTGTCCGCGCGTCTCGATGCCGCTGCGCAGCAGCATCACCCCCGACACCGCCATCGGCAGCGCGATCAGCAGCGCCGACAGCATGAAGTTGCCGAAGAATCCGAACACGCCCAGCGCCGCGCCAAGGATCCCGCCGAACTTCGACGCCGCCGCGATCACGCCCGACCCGGTCGCGCGCAGGTGCACGGGGTAGATCTCCGCCGCGTACGGGATCAGCATCGCGATCACGCCGCTGACGCTGACCAGCAGCAACGCGGTGGCGACGATCGTCACCGCCGCCGAACGCAATTCCACCAGGCCCATCACGAAGAACGCCAGCAGCATCAGCGTGGTCAGCGCGATGAACAATACAAGCGACTTGATCGTGCTCCAGCGGTGGTACAGCCACACCACCACCGCGATGCCGGGCAACGCCAACACCGCTGAACGCGCCAGCAGCGCGCTGGTGCCCGTGGCATCGACGCCGAGCTCGACCAGGTTGCTTGGCAGCCACAACAGGAATCCGAAATTGACCAACCCCCACGCCACGCCGCACACCACCAGGCCCCAGGTGATGCGTGCATGGCGGCCGCGCAACAACTGACGCATGCCAGCGACCGGATGTTGTTCGTCGACGACGACGTGGTCGGCATCGGCCGTGTCGTCGGCTTCGATCGCGGCCGCCGACGTGCCGGAGAATTTCTTCAAGACGTTCCTCGCCTCGTTCTCCAGCCCGGCGTTGGAGAGGAAGCGCGGCGATTCGGGAATCCAGCGGTTGAGGAAGATGATCAGTGCGCCGGTCGGCAGCCCCAGCAGCCACAGCACGCGCCAGCTGAACATCGGTTCCAGGATCGCGGCCGCGCCCGAGGCCAATAGATAACCGGCCGAAGTGCCGATGCCGCCGAGTGCGACCAGCAGCCAACCGCGATGCGCGGCGGGGATGGTCTCGGCCATCAGCGTGAATGCAATCGGCAGCAGGCCGCCGGCGGACGCGCCCATCAGGAAACACATCGCCAGGTTCCACTCAAAGCTGGGCATCGCCCCGCAGATCGCCGTGCCCATGAACATCAGCGCCGACAACAGGATTGCGGCGCGGCGCCCGAACAGGTCGCCCATCCGCCCCCACAGTACCGAGCCCACCGTAGTGCCGGTCAGCGCGAACAACGCCAGCAGGCTGGCGGTCGGTTTGCTGATGGCGTACTCGGCGCTCATGCCGGGCATCACGAAGCCGAGCATGGCCGGTTTCATTACGTCGACGGCCAGCGCGACGATCAGCACGATCACCAGCGTCCAATGCGCGCGGTTGAGCGGAACACCGTCGGCGATGTGGAAATACTGGTGGTCGCGCGCGCGTTGTGTGGTCTGGCGCATCTGCTCGATGCGCGGCATCAGTCCGTACATCGACCACGCCAGGCCGACGGGGATGACCGCCATGCCGATCCACATCTCCGTGGTCATCGGCATGCCGACCATCTGCCAGTGCGTATGCTGTCCCATCATGAACATCGGCATGTGCGCCAGCACGCCGCCGAGCACCAGCAGGCAGCCGAACCAGAACGCGACCGGGTGGTGGAAGGAGACGCCGTTGTATTTCATGCGGGGCTGCTGGGGTGGTTTGCCCGCATTGTAGGGCGGCCACATGCGACATCGTTCCAGGGGATTGCGCTTGCTCGTCATTCCCTGTCGGGTTCGATACCTCGCCGCTTGCGGCGTAAATACGTAGCCCGGGTAAGGCCGCAGGCCGCACCCGGGGCTTTTCGTCACGTCACGAAGAGCCTCGGATACCCCGGATCAAGTCCGGGGTTATCCGGGCTACGAATACCTCGCCCCTTGGGGCGGGGTTGTTTATTCGCGCGGCGCGGATGCCTTCTGCTGCTGCAGCTTCAACAACTCGGCTTCCTCCAGCTCGCGTCGGCGCTGCTGCTGTTTCAACAATTCCGCGCGGCGCAGCGCCTCGATCTCCGCCGCTTCGTCGCGCATCGTCAGCGCCAGGCCCGCGGCCATTTCCGGCTCGCCGCGTTCGCTCTTGAGCTTGATGTTCAGGCGCAATTCGTTGGCCGAGTCGGCATTGCGGATCGCCTCGTCGTAGGAGATCAGGCGCTCGTTGTACAGCTCGAACAGGGCCCAGTCGAAGGTGCGCATGCCGAGCTCGCGCGACTTGGTCATGACACCTTTCAGGTCGTTGAACTCGCCCTTGAAGATCTTCTCGGCGATGGTCGGCGTGTTGATCAGGATCTCGATCGCCGCCACGCGTCCCTGGCCGTCCTCGGTGCGCACCAGCCGCTGCGACACGATCGCGCGCAGGTTGGCCGACAGGTCCATCAGCAACTGCGTGCGGCGTTCCTCGGGGAAGAAATTGATGATGCGTTCCATGGTCTGGCTGGCGCTGTTGGCGTGCAGCGTGCTCAGGCACAGATGGCCGGTCTCGGCGAAGGCGATCGCGTGTTCCATCGTTTCCGCGTCGCGGATCTCGCCGACCAGGATCACGTCCGGCGCCTGCCGCAGCGCATTCTTCAACGCGTGATGCCAGGAGTGCGTATCGACGCCGACCTCACGATGCGTGACCAGTGATTGCTTGGAGCGGTGCGCGTATTCGACCGGGTCCTCGATGGTGATGATGTGGCCGGGCGAGGTGGCGTTGCGATGGTCGATCATCGCCGCCAGCGAGGTCGACTTGCCCGATCCGGTGCCGCCGACCAGCAGCACCAGGCCACGTTTGTTCATCACCACTTCGCGCAGGGTTTCGGGCAGACGCAATTGCGCGAAGTTGGGAATTTCCGCGGCGATCGTGCGCAACACCATGCCGGCATGACCCTGCTGCATGAACACGTTGACGCGGAAGCGCGACACGCCCGGCACCATGATCGCGAAGTTGCATTCCAGCTCGCGCGCGAACTCCGCGCGCTGGCGCTCGTTCATCATGGCGTTGGCGAGCAACGCGGTCATCTCCCCGGTCAGCATGCGGTTGGTCAACGGCTGCATGTGGCCGTTGGCTTTCATGCTGGGCGGGAAATCATGCGCGATGAACAGGTCGGAGCCGCCCGCCTTGCTCATCGCCGTCAGCCACGCGTACATCGTGGAACGCGCCTGATCCTCCGTCAGGCTGGCTGCGGATACCGGTTGCGGAGTCGATAGCGACATGCAGGGGATGGTGCCGTCATCGGCGATCGCGCGGCGTGACGGCGCAAGGCCAATCGACGCGGGGCCTGCGTTGAATGTGGTTCGGTCGCGGCGATGTCTGGGCTACGGAATGACGAAGGCAAGCAGCATCAGGCTCAGGCCGTTGCGGCGAAAGAACCAATCGTTTGTCTTCGGCATGTCGGGTTCACCATTGCCGCCATCGAACAGGCAGTCATCGAACCGGAACGGATGCATCACCTCTACAAAAAATACGCCGCCCAGACAATGACAGCGCCATCAAGGCGCTGTCATTTCGGACGTGGGTCATGTCGCCATGCGTTACAGCATATCGGCGCGTGTCTGCTCCGCGCGCGAGGCGCCGATTGCGGTTTCCACTTGTTTTATTTCTTCCGGCGGCGGCAGCACGGCGGGGAAGCCGAGCGACTGGATCCACAGCTCACGCGTCCAGCCGGTGGTGTGATAGAGGTGATGATCCTCGTCCTGCTCGACTTCGTCGAAGGCGGCTTTGAGGATCTTTGTCTCCGGACCCGAGCCATGTTCAGCCACGTGGCCGATCAGTTCCCAGTTCATGTGATCCTTGGTTTCGGCCAGCACCACGCATTCGCCGGCGACCAGTTCCGCCGCCTCGGGGGAGGCATTGGCGCGCGCCATCTGCATGGCGGCCACCAATGACTTGCCCTGGTGCGCGACGACGTCGCGGCCCGGGCTGCGTTCCTCGGTGTCCATGCCCAATTCCTGGAACACGCCGGTCAGCACTTTTTCGTGATGGCGCGTTTCTTGCAGATACCCAGTCCATTCCTTGCGCAGGTCGTCGTTGATCGCCGACTCGATCGCATTCTCGTAGACCTTGATGCCGCCGCGCTCGGTTTCGAGTGCCTGCAGCAGCAATTCGTGAACTTGCTTCTTGTTGTAATCCGACTTCTTGGCCACGGCAGATCTCCTCGACAGGGGTCGGGACTTTGCTCGAGAAACCGTACACAGCCCGTGAAGAATGCTCGTTGTCAGGCTTGATCGAGTGAGTCTTGATCAAGGAAGTAAGGTTCCACCACGCCCTGCAGCTTGAACGTCATCGCATTCCCGCGGCGATCGAGTGCCTTGCCGGCCACCACGCGGATCCAGCCTTCGCTGATGCAGTATTCCTCGACGTTGGTTTTCTCCTCGCCCTTGAAACGGATGCCGACACCGCGTTCGAGCAGCCCGGCGTCGTAATACGGGCTGCGCGGATTCAGCGAGAGGCGGTCGGGCAGGGTGGCGTTGTCACTCATCGGATCAACCTTGTGTGCGTGGTGCGGAGGACCACACGGCGGCGACAAGGATAAAGGCAGTCGGGTGCGTCCGTTGCATGCAGGCAAGCCCTGCCACTGTGACCTTCCCAAGGTCACGGCGCCGGCGCACCATGAACGGATGTTCCACTACCAGCGCCGCCGATGATGATTCCCGACCGCGAATTCGACCCTGACGACAACTTCGGCAACACCGGCGAGGACGGCCTCGACATCGACACCGATGCCCTCAGCAGCGAGGCACTGGTGTGGCAGCTGTTGCTGCTGATCAATCCGGGCGACGAGGAAACCGCGTTGCGGCAGTTCGCGGCCTATCGCGACGTCGCTGGCGACGATGAGGACACGCCGGTCTCGCGGATCAACGAGGTCATTGACTGGACCTCCGGCTTCCATGTCGTTGCCGACGACAACGCGGCGCTGATCGACAGCCTGCAGCAACTGGCCGCGCGCTGGAACCTGCGCATCGACTGGGGCGTGGAGGATCCGGACGACGATGATTTCCTCGACAACACCGACGTACCCGCACTGCTGTCGACCGCACACGACCGCCTGCGCGAGTACGGCTACACGCTGTGGACCTGCAACACCAACGACGAGACATTCGCAGGTTGGATGACCTTGACGCAGGATGACGATGCAATGCGTTTGCTGGCCTCTGAACTGCACATCGAGGTGCGGCCGGCATGCGACGTGTTCTGAATGTTTTGTAGGAGCGCACCTGGGCGCGATGACGCTTTACCGGTAACGCCTCATCGCGCCCAGGCGCGCTCCTACAGAAATGCAACGAGTGTGGCGAGTTACTTTCTTTGCTGGGCGCAAAAAAAGTAACCAAAGAAAGCGCCTTCCCCGATCAGAGCATCAAGACCAATTCATTGCTGAGGGGATTTTTCGACTCGCCGTCATGGCTCGGTCGACTGATTCTGGAGAGACGCCGGGCGCACATCCTGTGCGCCGCCCTCCGGGTTTCCGGGCATTCGTGTCGCATCCTGACTCATCGAAAAGGCATCAAGGCAACGTACGCACCTTCGCCTCGCGATCCCATTGCCTTGTCTTCGCGGCGCCAATGAAGGCCTTGGTGTCCTTGGCATCGACCACGCCCGCATCCTTCTCGATGCCGGCCTGCTTCAACACCGCCTGCGCGCCTGCGTCGGCAGCGATAGCCTTGAGATGACCGAAGGCATCGCGCACGAAGTCGACGGCCGCCGCTTCCTTCGCCAGCAACCTGCCGCCCGCATCCGACAACACGATCGCGACCGCATCGAACACCACCGACGGCATGCCGCCAAGTTGGCCATCCGCTGGCAGCATCGAGCCATCGGCGAGCTTGGCGCCGCCGACTTTCGGCGCGACGATCTTCACCGCAGCGCCGGCGTCGGTCGCGGCCTTGTGGATCGCCTTGATCGCGGCGCCATCGGAGCCGTCGGCGATCAGGATGCCGACCGCGCGGCCCTGCAACGTGTCTTTCATCTTGCCGATGATCTGCAACGCCGGCGACGGTGGTTGATCCTTGGGCGACACCAGCGCGCCGACGGGCGCATCGGGCATCGAGGTGAGGCCGAGGCCATCGGCGACGCGCTGCGCGAGCGACGGATCGATGTGGCGCAAATGGCCGACGATCGCCTCGCGGATGTGCGGGTGATCGACCTTGGACAACTCGAACACCAGCGCGCCGGCCATGTGCGCCTGCTCGTACTTGGTCTGGCTGCGGAAGAACTGCCGCGCCTGGCTGTAGTGGTCGGCAAAACTGTCCGCGCGGATGCGACCGCGTTCGCCGCTTTCCACGGTCGACACGCTGCGGAATCCCTTCGGCGTCTCGCGCGCGGAATTGGGATCGAGCGAGCTCGGCTCGTAATTGACGCGGCCCTTCGGCACCTCCATCTGCATGTGGCCGTCGCGCTGCTGGTTGGCGAACGGACACTTCGGCGCGTTGATCGGCAGTTGGTGGAAGTTGGGCGAGCCCAGCCGCGACAGTTGCGTGTCGAGGTAGGAAAACAGGCGTCCCTGCAGCAGCGGATCATTGGAGAAATCGATGCCGGGCACGATGTGCGACGGACAGTAGGCGACCTGCTCGGTCTCGGCGAAGAAATTGTCGGGCCAGCGATCCAGCACCATGCGCCCGATCACGGTCAGAGGCACCAGTTCCTCGGGAATGAGTTTGGTCGGATCGAGATGGTCGAACGGGAACTTGTCGGCCTGTTCCTGCGTGAACAACTGCACCGCGAATTCCCACTCCGGGAAATTGCCCGACTGGATCGCGTCGAACAGGTCGCGGCGATGGAAATCGTTGTCGGCGCACTGCAGCTTGACGGCTTCATCCCACACGGTGGACTGGATGCCGAGCTTCGGTCGCCAGTGGAACTTCACGAAGGTGGATTCGCCGGCCGCATTGATCAGCCGGAAACTGTGGACGCCGAAGCCCTCGATCATGCGCAACGAACGCGGGATCGTGCGGTCGGACATCGCCCACATGATCATGTGCATCGCTTCGGGCGTCAGCGAGATGAAATCCCAGAACGTGTCGTGCGCGCTGCCGGCTTGCGGGAAGCCGCGGTCCGGTTCCATCTTCACCGCATGTATCACGTCGGGGAACTTGATCGCGTCCTGGATGAAGAACACCGGAATGTTGTTGCCGACCAGGTCCCAGTTGCCCTGCTGCGTGTAGAGCTTGACCGAGAAGCCGCGCACGTCGCGCGGCGTGTCTACCGAGCCGCCGCCACCGGCGACCGTGGAGAAGCGCGTGAACACCGGCGTGCGTACGCCGACCTCGGTCAGCACCTGCGCGGTGGTGTATTGCTTCAACGACTTGGTCAACTCGAAAAAGCCATGCGCCGCCGAGCCGCGCGCATGCACGATACGTTCCGGGATGCGCTCGTGGTCGAAGTGGGTGATCTTCTCGCGCAGGATGAAATCTTCCAGCAATGTCGGCCCGCGCGGATGGGCGCGCAGCGAATTCTGGTTGTCGGAGATCGGCGTGCCCTGGTTGGTGGTCAGCGTGGCGTGCTTGCCGGCGACGCTCTGGTGCAGTTCGCCGCCGTTGCCCAACTCACCCACGGATGCACCGCCCCTGTTGGTGTCGCGCGCTTTTTTTGGATCGTTCGTTTGCTTGTCCGGAGATTTGCGAGTGGCCATGTGAGCATCCTGTGCAATGACTGCGGCGAGATTGCCGCACCAATCGCTACGTTGCGCCCCAGGATCGTGAAAAGTCTGTTACGCCGGTGCAAAACGACATAGGCATGTTCTATGGAACAGATAGGAGGTTTCTATCGCGACCGGCAGCGTGATCAGGCAGCGTGATCAGGCAGCGTGATCAGGCAGCGTGATCAGGCAGGGATGGACGTTGCGGGCGGGACATGGCGGACTGGCCGCCGATCGAGCGTGGTCAACCCGCTACGCCGCCCCATTGCGTTTTTGCGTTGCGGATGACGTCGCGCAGCTGCGCGCGGTCGTGGTGACGCGAGATCGCGACGGCGCCCAATCCAATCGCCTCCTCGCGCAGCGCGGCGGTGATGTCGTAATGCGCGCCGCTGCGTTTGTCCTGGAACGCATGCCGCGGTATGCCGAGCAGCGCGGCGAACGCGTGCAGCTCGTCCAGCGTGTCGGCCATCAAGTGCGCCCAGCGCTGGCCGCGCCAGTATGTGACGGCATCGTCGACGTACACGGTCATCGCGCGGAACAGGCATTGCGGACGAAACATTCGACGGACATGGGCACCTTCACTATGACGTTTCCGCTCGTGCGGGCCTTGGCCCACCACCGGAATCATGCAAGCGGTGGGACCGGCCCACCCTGCATGCAAGGGTTTAGCATGTCCGCATGTGCCTGATCGCAGTCGCCTGGCGTGCGCATCCGCGTTATCGGCTGGCGTTGATCGCCAATCGCGACGAGTTCCATGCGCGGCCGACCGCGGCGGCGGCGGTGGCAGTGGCAGTGGATCGCGAACACGCAGACGTATTCGGCGGCCGCGACCTGCAGGCCGGCGGAAGCTGGCTGCTGGCATCCACGCGCGGGCGCTTGGCGGCAGTGACCAATGTCCGCGCGGGCCTGCATCCCGAGGTCGCGCCACGGTCGCGCGGTTTGCTGGTGCGCGACTTCGTGTATGGCGATCACACCGCTGCAGAAGGCATCGCGTGTCTTGCGCGGGACGCGGCCGATTACGGCCGCTTCAACCTGCTGCTGTGGGATGGCGATGCCTTGCTGTTCGCAAGCAATTACCCCGGATTTGCGACACGTCCCGTCATGCCGGGACTGCATGCGATGTCGAACGGCGCGTTCGATGCGGCGTGGCCGAAGAGTGGACATGCATCGCGCGCCTTGTCGGCATGGCTCGGCATGCAACCCGTGCACGATGACGGTGATGCCCCGTCACTCGCGCCGCTGTTCGACGCACTTGCGGACACCACGCCCGCCCCGGATGGCGCGCTGCCCGACACGGGCGTCGGCCTGGAGCTGGAACGCATGCTGTCGCCGCCGTTCGTGCGCGGTGAGCGTTACGGCACCCGTTGCAGCACGATCGTGTTGGTCGGCGATGACCAGATCGTCTTCGTCGAACGTCGCTTCGGCCCGGATGCGCAGCCGCTGGGCGAGACGTCCACGACGCTGCGCAGGGATGCGGGCCATGGCGAGATACCCTTGTCCCACGGGGACTTCCTTCGGTCGTAGGAGCGCACCTGGGCGCGATGCGGCTCTACCGGTAAAGCC
>JBBJNO010000277.1:0-3421 GCA_037720875.1 Luteimonas sp.
CGCACCGACATAGCCGGCGAAAGCCGCGAGGATGAAAGAGGTGAGGAACGCCATTCTTCTTAGTCTTCGACTTGCAGGATGGCAAGGAAGGCCTCTTGCGGGACCTCGACCGAACCGATCTGCTTCATTCTTTTCTTGCCCGCTTTTTGCTTCTCGAGCAGCTTTTTCTTGCGGGTGATATCGCCGCCGTAGCACTTGGCCAGTACGTTCTTGCGCAGCGCCTTGATTGTCTCACGCGCAATGATGTTGGCCCCGATAGCCGCTTGGATCGCGACGTCGTACATCTGGCGGCTGATGATTTCCCGCATCTTGGCGACGACCGCCCGGCCGCGGTATTGGCTTTGGCTGCGGTGCACGATGATCGACAGCGCATCGACCTTCTCGCCGTTCAGAAGAATGTCGACCTTCACGACGTCCGAGGCTCGGTATTCCTTGAACTCGTAGTCCATGGAGGCGTACCCGCGGCTGACGGATTTAAGCTTGTCGAAAAAATCCAGCACGATCTCGCCGAGCGGCATTTCGTAGGTCAGCATGACCTGTCGGCCGTGGTAAGCCATGTTCATCTGCACGCCGCGCTTGAGGTTGGCGAGCGTCATGACCGCGCCGACGTATTCCTGCGGCATGTAGAGATGGACGGTCACGACCGGCTCGCGGATTTCCGACATCTTGCCGACGTCGGGCATCTTCGACGGGTTCTCGACCATCATCACTTCGCCGTCGTTCTTCATGACCTGGTAGACCACGCTGGGCGCGGTCGTGATCAGGTCCTGGTCGAATTCGCGTTCCAGCCGCTCCTGCACGATCTCCATGTGCAGCAAACCCAGAAAGCCGCACCGGAAACCGAAACCGAGCGCCTGCGACACCTCGGGCTCATAGTGCAGCGACGAATCGTTGAGCTTGAGTTTTTCAAGCGCGTCGCGCAGCGAGTCGTACTCGCTCGCCTCTGTCGGGTAAAGGCCGGCAAACACCTGAGGCTGGATTTCCTTGAAGCCGGGCAAGGCCTCGGTAGCCGTAGCGGCCGCACCGCCCGTGCCCGTTTTGATCAAGGTGACGGTGTCGCCCACTTTGGCGGCCTGGAGTTCCTTGATGCCGGCAATGATGAAACCCACCTCGCCCGCTTCGAGCGACTGGCGGACTTCGGTTGCCGGCGTGAACACGCCGAGGTTGTCGGCGTTGTAGGTGGCGCCCGAAGCCATCATCTTGATTCGCTCGCCTTTCGCCAGACGACCGTCGACCACGCGTACCAGCATGACGACGCCCACATAGGCATCGAACCAGCTGTCGACGATCATTGCGCGCAACGCGGCATTCGGATCGCCACGGGGCGCAGGAACCTTGGCGACGATGGCTTCGAGAATCTCATCGATGCCCATGCCCGTTTTTGCCGAGCAGGGAATCGCATCGGTCGCGTCGATCCCGATCACGTCTTCGATTTCTAACTTCGCGTTCTCGGGGTCGGCCTGCGGCAGGTCCATTTTGTTGAGCACCGGCACCACCTCGACACCGAGATCGAGCGCGGTGTAGCAGTTGGCCACCGTCTGCGCTTCGACACCTTGACTCGCATCGACGACAAGCAGTGCGCCTTCGCATGCAGACAGAGAGCGACTCACTTCATACGAGAAGTCGACATGGCCTGGGGTGTCGATCAGGTTGAGGTTGTAGACCTGTCCGTCGAGCGCTTTGTAGTGCAGCGCAGCGGTCTGCGCCTTGATGGTTATCCCACGCTCTTTCTCGATGTCCATCGAGTCGAGCACCTGCGCCTGCATCTCGCGGTCCGCAAGGCCGCCGCAACGCTGGATCAACCGATCCGCGAGCGTCGACTTTCCATGATCGATGTGCGCAATGATCGAAAAATTTCTGATGTGATTCATCAACGGAAACGCTTAAGTACTTGAAATGGCTTGTACGCAGAAGGCGACAGGCAAGAAAAAAGGGCGCGTCTACGAGAGACGCGCCCTGAACCAACAAGCAATGGCAACTGCAGTAGTTGGGACTTCATTGTAGGCAAAAAGGGCAGTGCGTACAGCCGGCCGGCCACACGTCGAACGGCGTTGCAGGTCAACAACATGCAACTTATCAACAGGTTATCAACAGGATCGGTGGACGGTTTGCTTAACAACTTGTGGGCGATCTGTGGAAGGCCGGTGGACGGCCGAGGGGTATCTCGCATCGTGAAGAACGCCGGAATGCTTATGCGGCTTGGCGCTGTCGGCAGCTCGTCATTCTACTCAAAACCGTTATTAGCCAGCGAATAAGTTAGTGAATACCCACTATCAAATGGTTTTAGCAATGCGGAAAAATCTTGCGAAACAATTCGGCCAGAGCAAAAAGAGCGAGAAAAAGGCCCCAAACCCGACTGACGGGTGGGGCCACTTGGGTTGATCGAAGGTTCAGCGCGGAGGCCGAATGAGCGCGTACTGCGCCCACTCGCCGCGACGGAAGAGCACGCTGACTGGCTTGCCTTTGTCTGCTTTCGCCAGCGTTGCATCGAACTCCTTGAGATTCGAAATCTCGACGTTGTTGAGGGCTAGCACGATATCTCCCTCGCGAAGCCCCGCCCGCGTCGCCGCATCGGTAGCGGCGTCGATCTTCACGCCGCCTTTCAGCTTCAGTTCTTTCTTCTGCGCTTCGGTGAGATCGCTGACAACCAATCCCATTGACTTCGCGGCGGCGGACGACGGGGCCTTGCTCGCCGCTGGCTCCTCTCGCTCGGCGGTCGGTTTCGCAAGCGCCTCCGGCTCGATCTCTGCGATCGTCACCGTCAAGTCGCGCGAACTGCCGCGCCGGAACACAGTGAGCAAGCTCTTCGTCCCGGGCTTGGTGTTACCGACCAAACGCGGGAGGTCGCTGGGTTTGTCGATGACCTTGCCGTCGAACTTGGTAATGATGTCGCCCGGCTCGATGCCGGCCTTCTCGCCCGGCGAGCCTGCCTCGACGCCTCGAACCAGAGCGCCCTGCGCCTTGCCTAGCCCGATGGATTCGGCCACCTCCTTGGTAACTTGATCGATTTGAACGCCGATGCGCCCTCGCGACACGCGTCCGGAGGTTCGCAATTGGTCGCTCACGCGAATCGCCTCGTCGATCGGAATTGAGAACGAGATGCCCATGAAACCGCCCGAGCGCGAGTAGATCTGGCTGTTGATGCCGACCACCTCACCGCGCATGTTGATCAACGGGCCACCGGAGTTGCCGGGATTGATGGCAACGTCGGTCTGGATGAAAGGCAGGTAGTCGCCGGTGTCGCGCTGCTTCGCACTCACGATGCCTGCAGTCACAGTGTTGTCTAGGCCGAAGGGTGAGCCGATTGCCATCACCCATTCGCCCACGCGCAGCTTGGAAATATCGCCGACCTTGACCGCCGGCAAGCCAATGGCGTCGATTTTCACGACGGCGACATCGGTGCGCTTGTCGGTGCCGATCA
>JBBJNO010000036.1:0-7688 GCA_037720875.1 Luteimonas sp.
TCGATTTCACCGCGCTGGCCGAAGCCGGCACGCATGCGGGCTTCGACTTCACCGGTTATTGCTCACAGGCCAGTTTCCTGATCGGCAATGGGCTTGAAGCCTTGCTCGCCGAAGCGGAAGGCAAGGTGTACGACGAAGCTGCGCGCTATGCACTGCGACAGGAAGCCAAACGCCTGACCCTGCCCGGCGAGATGGGTGAATGTTTTCAGGCAATGGGGTTCGCGCGCGATGTCGAGTTCGGCACGGCGTTCCTGATCGGCGACCTGAGTTTTCGGCTGTGACGCGGCCGGCGCTGCGCGCGACTGCCGCGGACGGCGTGCTGCGCGAGTTCCGGCGGCCCGCATTGTGGACGGCGATCTGGCTGGTGGCGCTGGCGACGATTGCCGTGGTCTGCCTGCGGCCGGTGCCGGAATGGGTGCCGCAGGGGTTTGTCGGTATCGACAAGCTGGAGCATTTCCTCGCCTACTTGGCGCTCTCGGCGTACGCGGTAATGCTGTTCGCACGGCCGCGGACGCAGGCACTGGCCGGGCTGGGGCTGATCGTGTTCGGCGTGGCGATCGAGCTCGCGCAGGGGGCGTTCACCGCCCGCACCGCCGACCTGGGCGATGCGCTGGCCAATGCGCTGGGCGTGTGGCTGGGGCTGGCGAGCGCGTCCACGCGTGCTGCCAGCCTGCTGCAGTGCGTTGACCGCTGGCTGCGGCGCTGAGCCGCCCTGGCCGCCGGGGTCGTCGGCCGCGCTTCCCTATCCGCCGACCAACCGTCCGCCCGGACTCGCCGCGGCACGGCGGAAAGGCGCGCGACGCGGAACCAGGCCGATGCGCACAGCGAGACGACCGATTTTGCAAAGTCAGTTCAATTTCTGTTAAGAATGCGTTTAGCCGAGCGCCGCGTGCCGCTCGGCAGGGGAACGCCTGAGTCGGGCGCCCAGGTTGCCACGCATTCGCCCCTGGAGATTTGATCCGATGAAAACCGGTTTGCGTAGGAGAGCAGCAAGGAGTTCCATGGCGATTGCCATCCGTCGAGCGGTGTGGGGGGGCGCGGCACTCGCGCTGTTAGGTGCGACCAGCGTGCAGGCACAGGAAGCCGCGACCGCGCCGGCCGCGGCCAGCGACCAGGAGGCGACGACACTGGACACGGTGTCGGTGCTGGGCTCGCGCACCAAGCCGCGTACCGAAGCCAGTTCGGCGGTGCCCATCGACATCCTGGGCGGTGAGGAATTCCACAACCAGCCTTCGGTTGACGTGCTCGACAAGCTGCGCACGCTGGTGCCCTCGTTCAACGTCAGCACCATTCCGATCGACGACGCCGCCACCCTCGTGCGTCCGTTCAACCTGCGCGGCCTGCCGCCGGACAACACGCTGGTGCTGGTCAACGGCAAGCGCCGCCACCGCGCGGCGGTCATCACCTTCCTCGGCCATGGCCTGTCCGACGGCTCGCAGGGCCCGGACATCTCGGTGTTCCCGTCGCTGGCGCTGGAGCAGGTCGAGGTGCTGCGTGACGGTGCGGCCGCCCAGTACGGCTCCGACGCCATCGCCGGGGTGATCAACTTCGGCCTGAAACAGCTCGACCACGGCGGCACCGTCGAAGCGTTCGCCGGCGAGCATTACGAAGGCGATGGCTTCGCCCAACAATACTCGGCGCAGGTCGGCCTGCCGCTGACCTCGAACGGCTTCGCCACCCTGACCGCCGAATGGCGTGCCGCGGACCCGACCTCGCGCAGCGTGCAGCGCGACGACGCTGCGGCGGTGGCGGCCGCCGGCTATCCCGGCGTGAACAACCCGGCGCAGATCTGGGGTTCGCCCAATGTCAACGATGATTTCAAGTTCATCGCCAATCTCGGCATTTCCGGCGAAAATATCGACACCTACCTGTTCGGCAACTACGCCAAGCGCGAAGTGGACGGCGGCTTCTACTACCGCAACCCGACCACCCGCGGCGGCGTGTTCTCCAACGACGGCGGCCAGACCCTGCTGATCGGCACGCTCACCGGCGCTGCCTGCCCGACCATCGCCCTGCGCGGTGCCAGCGGAAATCTGCTGCCGTTCGCGGGCGTCGGCGCCGCGGTCACCGCGCTGCCCTCGCACTGCTTCACCTTCCTGTCGCAGTTCCCGGGCGGCTTCACTCCGCGCTTCGGCGGCGAGATGGAGGACATCGTGCTCACGGCCGGCGTCAAAGGCGTGTGGGGCGACGGCTGGTATTGGGACCTGAGCGGCTCCTACGGCCGCAACGAGATCGACTTCCACATGATCAACACGGTCAACGCCTCGCTGGGTCCCAACCAGCCGGCCGGCAATCAGTTCGTACCGGGCGGTAACGTGCAGACCGAGACCAACTTCAACTTCGACCTGAGCCGGGACTTCGACACCGGCTTCACCAATGGGCCGTTGTCCGTGGCGACGGGCGTGGAGTGGCGCAAGGAAGAGTTCGAGATCAAGGCCGGCGACGGGCCATCGACCGCCATCGGGCCGCTGACCGCGCAGGGCTTCAGCATCGGCTCCAACGGCTTCCCGGGCTTCAACCCGAGCACCGCCGGCACCCACAGCCGCGACAACTGGGCGGTCTACGTCGACGCCGAAGCCCGTTTCACCGAGCAACTGCTGCTGGCGGCGGCGGTGCGCTATGAGGACTTCGACGACTTCGGTAGCACCACCAACTGGAAGCTGACCGGTCGCTACGACTTCACCGATGCCTTCGCTCTGCGCGGCGCGGTCAGCACCGGTTTCCGCGCGCCGACCCCGGGCCAGTCCAACGTCAGCCAGGTGACCACGGCCTTCATCGACGGTGAACTGCGCGACACCGCGACGCTGCCGCCGGCGCTGCTCGCCGGCCTGTTTCCGGGCGCCGAGCCGCTGCAGCCGGAAGAATCGGAGAACGCCTCGCTTGGCCTGGTCTGGAATAGCGGCAACTGGCTGGTCACGACCGACGGGTACTACATCCAGGTGGAAGACCGCATCGCCCGCAGCACCGACTTCGACGTGACCCAGGCGCAGCGCGATGCACTGGCGGCCCGCGGTCGTCCGGATCTGGCGTCGCTTAGTCGCGTGGGCTTCTTCGTCAACGACTTCGACACCACCACCACCGGCCTGGATCTGGTGGCCAGCTATGAAAGCGAGCACTTCGGCGGCGATACGACCTATTCGCTGGCGGCCAACTGGAACAAGACCGAAGTCGACGACTTCACCCCGGGCATCATCAGCGAAGCGCGGGTGAAAAAGATCGAGGAATCGCTGCCCCGCACCAAGGGCTATTTCAGCATCAACCACGAGCGCGAGGTCTTCCACGCCAATGCCCGCGTCAACTACTACGGGTCGTTCTATGAGGATCACCTCGACAGCGATGTGGTGCGCGCCGAGGATGGCGGCCTGCCGATCTTCGGCGACAGTGCGGTGACGGTGGATGCCGAGGTCGGCTGGAAGTTCACCTCGGGCCTGTACCTCAACGTCGGCGCGCAGAACCTGTTCGACAAGGTGCCCGACAAGAATCCGTGGGGCGGCATCGCCGGTGCGCAGTATCCGGTACACGCGCCGTACGGCTTCAACGGCGGTTTCTACTACGCGCGAATCGGCTTCAAGTTCTGAGCCACACGGCCGTCGCGGAGCGGGATCGCCCCGCGACGGCCATCCACCCGGCCAATCCCCCGCGCCGGACGGTCACGCGACCGCCCGGCGCGTTTCGTTTGCGGCGGGTGCCGCGAGCGTCATCGCGGATCGCGACCGATCCGCCGCGAATGCCCGCGTCGGCATCGGCAGGCCGTCCGCACATCGGGCGACCACGTGGCTTCCGTCCCACCTGCGCTGCGGTCACAGCGGCCGGCCGGTCACTCCGGCAATGGCCGAGATCCGCGCCCTGCGCAGGGCCTCGCCCAATTCGGGGCCCTGTAGATTGCCGGGCAGGTCGCCCGCGCGCACCGAAGTCGCCGCGGCGTGCGCGCACACCAGCAGCACAGCGGCGGGATAGTCGGCCTCGGACAGGCCGGCGCGGCCACGCTTGTCGGCCTCGCACGCGACGGCGACCTGCACGATGCGCTCGGGCCGGCGGAAGCCATCGCAACGCGCGATCAGTTCGTACACCGTCGCCGCGCGCAGTTCTTCCAGCCGGTGCACGTTGAGGTGCTCGCGGCACACGCACTCGGCGAGCTGGCGATGCTCGATCGGCACCTTGAGGCGCTCACACAACGCGCGTAGCGGGGCGATGCCGGCGCTTTCGTGCCCGACGTGCCTGGGCAGCACGTGCTCCGGCGTCAGCGCCTTGCCCAGGTCGTGGGTGAGCGCGGCTAAACCGATGACGGTGTCGCCCGGCGCCAGTTGTGCGGCCAGGTCGCAGACCAGTTCGACATGCACGCCGGTATCGACTTCCGGATGGTATTCGGCGCGCTGCGGCACGCCGTACAACGCGTCCACTTCCGGCAGTACCACGGCCAGTGCGCCGCAGTCGCGCAACGTGCGCAGGAAGGCCGACGGCTGCGCCGACGCGAGTGCACGCGCGAGCTCCTGCCAGACGCGCTCGGGCACCAGTTCCGCGAGTTCACCGCTGGCCACCATCGCGCGCATCAGCGCCAATGTTTCCGGCGCGACGGTAAATCCGAACGATGCGAACCGCGCCATGAAGCGCGCCGCGCGCAGCACCCGCAGCGGGTCTTCGGCAAACGCAGGGCTGACGTGACGCAATACGCGCGCGTCGAGGTCGCGCGCGCCGTTATGCGGATCGATCAAGTCGCCGGCCGCGTTCTCGGCGATCGCATTGATGGTGAAGTCGCGACGGCCGAGGTCTTCTGTCAGCGTCACCGACGGATCGGCATCGACCACGAAGCCACGATGCCCGCGCCCGGATTTGCGCTCGGTGCGCGCCAGTGCGTATTCCTCGCCGCTTTGCGGATGCAGGAATACCGGGAAGTCGCGGCCGACCTGTTTGTAGCCCGCGGCGAGCATCGAGGCGACGGTTTCGCCGACGACGACGTGATCGTTGTCGCCCGGCGGCAAGCCGAGCAAGCGGTCGCGGACGGCGCCGCCGACGAGGTAGGTCTTCATGAGGCAATCATGCCTGAGCGAGGTGGTGGCTATTTGTAGGAGCGGCTTCAGCCGCGAGCTTTCGTCCGCGATTGATGTGTGTCCAATTTATTCGCACGTTCTTCGAGCGCAAGAGCGTGCGAATAAATTCGCACCTACGGGAGCAAGAACCTGTACGGCAAGCAAGAGCAGTGGGGCAAGCTCCGCTCTACAAAGGCCAAGGACACGCTGAATACGGGGGAATTGTCGGATGCGGAGCGCTCAACCCGTGGGACACACAAACTTCTTCCGCGCGCCGTTGGTCTTGCCACGGATGCGGTCGCTCACCGACAACGCATCGCCGTTCAAGCGCCAGTCGTAGAGCACGCTGAAGGCGAGCACGCGCGGGACGTATTCGCGGGTTTCCTTGTAGCTCATCGTCTCGATCCAGAAATCCGGCTCGAAGCCCGGACGTTGCGACTGCCAGCGCGCCACCGGCGCGGGGCCGGCGTTGTAGGCGGCGATGGCGTAGTGCGCCTGGCTGTATTTGTCGAGCATCTGCCGCAGGTATGCCGAGCCCAGCGCGATGTTGGTGTCGGGCTCGTACAGGCTGTCGGCACCGTTGTACGGCAGGCCGATGCGGCGCGCGGTCGCTGCACCCGTGCTCGGCAACACCTGCATCAAGCCCATCGCGTTTGCGCCGGAGCGTGCGCGCGGATTGAAGACGCTTTCGGCGCGAATTTCGGCTGCGACCCATGCGGGATCGATGTTGTTCCTGGCGGCCTCGCGGCGGATGGTGGCGTCGTGGTGCAGCGGAAAGCGCAGCTGGTACAGGCGCAATTCTTCGGCGTTGGTCGCGGCCGACGGCGTCTTGGCCAGCGAGAACACGGCGCGGTCGTACCAGCCATTGTCCTGCGCCACGGCCACGGCGAGGCGGCGCTTGTTGTCGTCGTAGCGCGACAACGCATCGTCCCATTCGCGCACCGCCCAGCCGGCGCGGTCGAGCTTGAACAACGCCATCGCGCGGACGATGGCTGGATCGCGTGCGATTGCGCTCTTTGCCGACGTGGTGTCGTTCGGGATCCAAGGACACAACGCATACGGCTGGCCGATGCGATCGGCGGCGAGGAAACCGTGGAATTCCGGCTTGCGCGCAGCGGCGCGATACAGCGTTTGCGCAGCGGCCTTGTCGCCGGTCATCTCCGCCAGCCGCGCCTCGAAATAGGTCCAGCGTGAATCACCGCGCTGCTTGGCGCCCATCTTGCGGATGGCAGTGAGCGCCGCGCGCCAGTCGCTGCGCGCCATCGCGTCGCGCGCGCGCCATTCGTGCAGGCGTTCGTCATAGGCGCTCTCGGGCACGGCGTTCAAGCGGCGCGCGGAATCGGGTTCGTACGAGGCCACGGTCTGCAGCGCGGCCTGGTACAGCACGCGGCCGCGGTCGGCTTCGGTGAACCCGAGCGCATCCGCATACTTTGGCATCTGCATCTCGCCGGCGACCGGGGAAGACTTGGCCAGTCGCGCAAGTCCATGCGAAGCCACCAGGCGGCTGCGCGGCGTCTTTGGCCAAGTGAGCGCGCGGTCGTGCACGGCTTCAAGGAACGCGGCGTAATCGTTGGCCAGTGCCGCCTCATCGGCGGGCAATCCGCGCGCCGATGCACGGATCACCGACGGCTGCACTTCGGCGGCCGCCAGTTCGATGCGTTCCCAGCGCAGCGCCGGCGGCAAGCCACCTTTCACCGCGAGCAATGCGAACACGTCATCGCAGGCGCCGGGCAGCGGTTTTCCGGTGCGCCACAACACCTGCGCATCGCGCACCCATTGCACGTCGGCGGCACCGGTGGCCTGGCGCGCATTCAACTCGGCGCAGCGCAAGCTCTTGCTGTCGGTGCCGGGTTTCCATGCAGTGCGAAACGCGGGCCAGTCCTCGCGCCGCGACAACGCCGGCAACCAGATCTCGCGGAACGCGTCGGCCACCGCCTGGCCGTTGTAGCGCGACAGGAACGCCTGGCCTTGCGCATTCGACAGCGTGTCGATGTTGTATCGAAGCGCGGCGTATTCCAGCCAGCCGTACAAGGGATGCGATGCGAGACTGGCCGGTGCGGCCTGGCCGCGCTCGGCGGCCTGCAGCGCGGCCCGGAACGTGGCATCGGATGACTGTGCGTGCGTACCAACGCTGGCAACGAACAGCAGCGCGGCGAGTACGATGCGGGGCTTGGTGATCGGCATCGACCGAATATAGCCGATGGTTTCTGAATCGAAATTTCAACCGTGGAGCGGCCGTTGCGGATGCTGGAAATGGGCTTGCTGGAGGGCATCTGGATGTTTCCCTTGCTCGGCGTGGCGGCCGGTGTGCTGGCGGGATTGCTGAGCGTCGGCGGCGGCTTGATCCTGGTGGCCGCGCTGGTCTGGTTGCTGCCGTTGCACGGCGTGCCAAAGGAGGCGGCGATGCATGCGGCCCTGGCCAGTTCGATGGCGAGCATCGTGATGACGGCGGCATCGTCCGCGTATGCGCATCACCGCCGTGGCGATCGCGTCGGTGCTGGCCGCGCCGCTTGGAACGCGGTTGGCGCATGCGATCAGCGGGCCGGCACTCAAGCGCATCTTTGCGGTGTTTCTGCTGCTGGTGGGTGCGGGGATCTTGTACAGCGGCTGAGGCGGTGAGGCTCGGAACGCACGCCTTTTGCTGCGCAGTTTGCTCCTGCG
>JBBJNO010000036.1:7788-13082 GCA_037720875.1 Luteimonas sp.
GCTGAGGCGGTGAGGCTCGGAACGCACGCCTTTTGCTGCGCAGTTTGCTCCTGCGGAATTTGTTTTTGCAGGAGCGCATTCAGCAGCGAGCTTTTTATTCGGTTGCGATGGTTTCAAGAGATCGCGGCTGGAGCCGCTCCTACGAAATGCCAAGAGCAGCGGAGCAAGCTCCGTTCTACGGAGAGAAAGCAGTTCAGCGCAAGGCCGCTTCCGGCACGTCGAGTTCGATCGACAGGGCCAGGTGATCGGACAATGCCGCCGGGAATGCCTTCAACGTCGCGCAATCCAGGCCCTCGGCGAGCAGGATGTGGTCGATCGCGCGCAGCGGGCGCCAGCTCGGGAAAGTGGGCACGGTGAGGATCGGTGGCTGCAATTTGGTCTTGCGGTACAGGATCTGCATTTCCGGGCAGTCATGCCCGCAGTTGAAGTCACCCATCAGCACCGCGTGCGGATGATCCGACAGCAACTCGGCAATGAAGGAGAGTTGCGAAAGACGCGATTGCGCGCCCAGCGACAGGTGCGCGACGGCCACCGTCAGGCCTTCGTCGCCCTCGCCGAACCGCGCCATCAGCACGCCGCGGCCGGAGATGCGGCCGGGCAGGGGATGGTCGATGACCTCGACCGGCTCGAGCTTGCTCAGCAGCCCGTTGGCGCTGGAAGCGACGCTGCCCATGCGGCGGTTGGGCTGGTGGCTCCAGTAATCAAAGCCGCCTTGTTCGGCGAGGTAATGGGTCTGGTTGGTGAAGCCCGAACGCCAGCTGCCGGGATCGCTTTCCTGCAGGCCGACGATGTCATGTTCGCTGGCGAGTTGCGCGATGGTGTCGAGCGCGCCGCGCTTGTTGCCGGCCGGCAGCACGTGCGACCAGCTGCGCGTGGCGTAGTCGCTATACCGACGCGTGCTGGAACCGGCCTGGATGTTGGCGCTGAGCAGCTTGAGCCGGCGTTTCGGTCTGGCCTTGCCCATGCCGGTCACGGTGGCGCGCCTCAGCGCCTGGCCGCGTGGCCTTGTGCAAGACGTATCTGCGCGATCAAGGCATCGGTGATGCGCAGCATGTCCTGCAGGCTGCGGCCGAGCACGCGGTATCTGCCGTTGACGATGACTGTCGGCGTGCCGGGGACGTTGCTGCGCAGTGCGAATTCGCGCGCGCGTTTGACGCTGGCCGTGGTCGCGGCGCTTTGCAACGCGGCATTGAACGCCTTCGGGTTTGCGCCGCGCGCGATGTAGAACGCGGCGAGTTCGTCGGCCGTGGGGTTTTTTGGCAGCGCCTGTTGCGCGTGCACCGCGGCGAACACCGCGTTGTGCGTGCCGGCCAGCAGGCCGGTGGACTTCGCGGCGTAATACCCGCGCGCAAACGGGTCGCCGCCGGTCGCCTCCAGCGGAACGTAGGTGAAGCGCACGTCCTTGGGCAATTTGCGTTTCCACACATCGACCATCGGCTGGAAGTCGGCGCAGACGTGGCACCAGTAGCCGAACACCTCGGTGACCTCGATCTTGCCGGCAAGCGGCTCGAAGGGTGTGCCGCCTTCGATGACTTCGTAATCGGTGCCTGCGACCAGCTTGGCCGCAGCGGTGGATGCAGGCGCGCCTGCGGCGGCAAACGACCACAGCAACGCCAGTGACAACATCAGGAAACGCTTGATCATGGGCTCAACCCGGACAGTGAGGGACAAATGCCGACGCCGGCCATTGTCGGCCGGCGCGATGAACGCGAACCGTGAAGGCGTCAGGGCGTTGCCGGACGCTGCTGCACGATCAACTGGTTGGCGATGCGCAGGTGGTCTTCCAGGGTCTTGCCCAGGATCCGGTACTTGCCGTTGACGATCAGCGTGGGCGTGCCTTCCACGCCGCTGCGCTGGGCGAACTGCTGCGCGCGATTGAGTTGTCCGCCGATGGCAAAGCCGTTCATGGCATCGGCGAAGCCCTTGGCGTCGACGCCCTGCTTGCCCACCAGCGCGGCGATCTCCTCGGCCGTCGGCCGCTGCGTGAGCGTGCGGTTCAAGTGGATCGCGCTGAAGATCGCGTTGTGAGTCTTGTCGAGCTGGCCCGATGCCTCCGACGCGAAGTAGGCGCGTGCCAGTGCGTCGGTCGGGCCGCCGGCCAATGGCACGTAGGTGAAGCGGACATCGGCCGGCAGCTTGCGTTTCCAGGCATCGACCAACGGCTGGAAGCTGGCGCAATGACCGCACCAGTAGGCGAACACCTCAACGACCTCGATCTTGCCGTTGAGCGGCTGGTAGGGCTGGCCGTTGGGGATCTCGACATAGTCGGTACCGGCCACCAGCGGCGGGGCGGCGAGGGCCGCGGTCATGGCCGATGCGGCAATGGCATCGGCGGCTGCAGCCACGTCAGGCTCGGCCGGGGCGGCCGCGGCCGCGGGTTCAGCGGCTGCCGTTGTATCGGCGGTGCTGGTGCTGGTGCTGGTGCTGGTGTCGGCGGCCGCGATGGCGGCATCGTCTTGTTTGGCGCACGCCGTGATCGACAGCAGCACCAGCAACAACAGGGCAAGGCGTTTGGTCATGGCAATCACTCCGGGCGGATAGGCATGTCACAACTTCGGACAAAGAAACGCCGGCCACAAGGGTGGGCCGGCGTGTTGATCAAGGCTGTGCAGGCTTCGACAGGTGGCGCACGTGGAAGTTCACAGCTCGGGATGGCATGGGTTACTCGGCGGCGGCTTTTGGTTCGGCAGGAGCGCTGGCTTCGGCAGGCTCGGCCGTCGCTGGTGCGGTTGCGGGCGCGACCTGGGCCGGCGCCGGGGCCGCCGCCATCGCGACGGCGACTTGTTCGGCGCTGGCCTCGTCACGGCGATTGTGCAGGCCCTGCATATAGCTGGCCAGCGACTGGATTTCCTCATCGCTCAAGGGCTTGGCCACCTGCGCCATCACGTTGAACAGGGCCGGATCACGCTGGGTCGTTGCACCAGCGCGGTATTCCTGCAGGCGTCGCGCGACATACCAGGCTTGCTGGCCGCCGACATGCGGGTAGGCCGGCCCCGGATTGCCGGCGCCGGACGGGCCGTGGCAGGCCATGCAGGCCGGCACGCCGCGCGCGGCATCGCCGCTGCGGAACAGCTTCTGGCCGACTTCGTAGAACTTGGTGCCGGCGTTGGGGCCGCTGGCGATGACGGCATCATCGGCGACGCCGGCACCGGCTTTCTGGGTGGCGAAATAGGCGCCAAGGTCGCGCATGTCCTGCGCGCTCAACGCTGCGGCATACGGCTGCATGATCGCGTTGACGCGCTCGCCGCTCTTGAACAGGGCCAGCTGGTGGGCAAGGTAGCGCTCGCTTTGTCCGGCGATCCGCGGGTACAGCGCGGGATCGGTGCCGTTGCCGTCCAGGCCATGGCAGGCGGCGCAGGTTCCGGCCTTGGTCGCGCCGGCCTTGGCGTCGCCAAAGTGGGCCTTGGCCAGTGCGCTGACGGCGGTGGCGTCGATCGGCAGGGTTTGCACCGGCGCGTTGTCGGGCAGCGGGATGACCGTGGTCTGGGCGAAGGCGGCCGCGGCGATGGCCAGGACGGCCAATCCGGCGATGCTGTAAATGCGAGCGTGGCGCATGGGAGCTCCGAAACACATGGGGCAGCGCCGGAAGCGTTGCCGAATCGCGGAATTATCGTTGCGCGGCTGCAGATGGGTCAAACAGATGCTGCTTGGGGAAGGTCTGAATAAAAGACTGTGTTGTCCGCAAAGGACGCCAAGGACGCCAAGGACGCCAAATAACGCTTGGTGGAGGTGATCTTCGCGTCTTTGGCGTCCTTTGCGGACTTCATCTTCCCTGGCTTCGCTTCCTTGGCTTCGCAGGAAGCAGCAGGAGCGCATGCGATCCTATGTCCATGGCCAATCCGCTCGCCCGTTCCAAATACCTGCTGTCCGCCCACACCTGGCGGCAATTGCCGCCCGATGGCGGCTTCGAGGTCGCCTTCGCCGGCCGCTCCAACGCCGGCAAGTCCAGTGCGCTCAACGCCATCTGCCAGCAGAACGCGCTGGCGCGGGTCTCCAAGACGCCGGGCCGCACGCAGCAGCTGGTGTTCTTCGACATCCCGCCGACCACCGACCGCTTCCTGGTCGACTTGCCCGGCTACGGCTACGCCAAGGTGCCCAAGGATCTGCAGGCGCATTGGCAGGCCTTCCTTGATGGCTACTTCAGCACCCGTGAGGCATTGAAGGGCCTGGTGGTGGTCATGGACATCCGCCACCCGCTCAAGGATTACGACAAGCAGATGCTCGGCTATGCGGTGATGCGCGGCCTGCCCGCACACGCGTTGCTGACCAAGGCCGACAAGTTCGGCCGCGGCCAGCAGGGCAACGCGTTGCAGGCGGTGCGCAAGGCATTGTCGAGCGCGTACGGCGATACCGTCAGCGTGCAGACGTTTTCGGGGGAGTCGAAGCTGGGGGTAGAAGAAGCGCGGGAAGTTGTGGGGGGATGGTTGCAGCTTTGAGTTGTTGCATGAGCGAAGGTCTCGCACGCGAATGTCGCAACAGTGATCGTCGCGATCGCAGATTGATCAGGAAATTTCGGTGCGCACGCATCCACAGAACACTGGTGCCTCAAACCGGCAACGCTGCGTCATCTGTCGCGCCGCTATAGTGCCAACCTTGCGATGCGGCCCACGCCCCGCACCTCGCCATCCCTCCTTCGAGCGACTGCATGTCCAGTGCCAGCAACGTCACCGAGTCGCCGATCACCGGCCGCGATCAACTGGTCGAGTACCTCGCGTCCGGCGGCAAGCCGAAGGACGCGTGGGGCATCGGCACCGAGCACGAGAAATTCGGTTTCCAGCTCGATGACCCCGGATCAAGTCCGGGGCAGGCTCTGCGCCCGCCGGCCTTCGATGGCGAGCGCGGCATCGAATCGTTGCTCAAGGGCCTGACCCGCTTCGGCTGGCAACCGGTCGAGGAGCACGGCCGCGTGATCGCGCTGTTGAAGGATGGTGCATCGGTGACGCTGGAACCGGCCGGTCAGCTCGAACTCTCCGGCGCAATCCTGCAAACCGTCCACGACACCTGCTGCGAGACCAACGCGCATCTGGAAGAGGTCAAGGCGGTCGCCGAAGAACGCCGGCTCGGCTTCCTCGGCATGGGCTTCCAGCCGAAATGGCGTCGCGACGAGATGCCGTGGATGCCGAAGGGCCGCTACCAGATCATGCGCGCGTACATGCCGAAGGTCGGTCGCCTCGGCCTGGACATGATGACGCGCACCTGCACCGTGCAGGTCAACCTCGACTTCGCCGACGAAGCCGACATGGTGAAGAAATTCCGCGTGTCGCTGGCGTTGCAGCCGATCGCGACGGCCTTGT
>JBBJNO010000037.1:0-12980 GCA_037720875.1 Luteimonas sp.
TCGCCGCGAAGTAGTAACGCAACGCCTCCGGATGCAAACCGGCATCCAGATACGTACGCGCCATGATGAAAGTGCCACGCGACTTCGACATCTTGGCGCCATCGACCATCAGGTAGCCGTTGACGTGCAGCCGCGTCGGCGCGCGCATGCCCGCGCCGTGCAGCACCGCCGGCCAGAACAGGCCGTGGAAGTTGACGATGTCCTTGCCGATGAAGTGGTGCAATTCCGCCTCGCTGTCGTGCGCGAGGAACTCGAAGAAGTTGATGCCGTCGCGCTCGCACAACGCCTGCAGGCTGGACAGGTAGCCGATCGGCGCATCCAGCCAGACATAGAAATACTTGCCGGGATGACCGGGAATCTCGAAACCGAAATAGGGCGCATCGCGCGAAATGTCCCAGGCGCGCAGTCCGCCTTCGGCGTCCAGCCATTCCTTCAATTTGGCCTTGACGCCGGGGATGGCGACATCGCCCGCCAGCCACTGGCGCAGGAAGCCCTCGAACTGCCCGACCTCGAAGAAGAAATGATCGGACTCGCGCAGTTCCGGAGCCACGCCGCTCAACACCGAGCGCGGTTCCTTCAGGTCGGTCGGTGCATACGTCGCCCCGCAATTCTCGCAGTTGTCGCCGTACTGGTCGGCCGTGCCGCAATTGGGACAGGTGCCCTTGATGTAGCGATCCGGCAGGAACATGCCCTTGGCTGCATCGTAGAACTGCGCGACGCTGCGGCGGGCAATATGACCGTTGTTGTTGAGCTTGGCGTAGATCGCCTCGGTCAGCGTGCGATTGCCCGCTGAGTGGGTGGAATCGTAGTGGTCAAACGCCACGCCGAACTCGGCGAAATCGCGCTCGTGCCCGGCCTGGATGCCGGCGATGAAGGCTTCGGGTGTGGTGCCTGCTTTTTCCGCGGCCAGCATGATCGGCGTGCCGTGGGTGTCGTCTGCGCAGACGAAGCGGACGGTATCGCCGCGCATGCGCCGCGCGCGCGTCCAGATGTCGCACTGGACGTATCCGACCAGATGACCGAGATGCAGCGGCCCGTTGGCGTAGGGAAGGGCGCAGGTAACGGCGACGTTGCGGGACATGGTGTGCGCTTTCAAAAACAGGCGTGAATTATTGCACGCGTGTCTGAATGCCCCGGAATGCAAACGGCCCGGCAAAAGCCAGGCCGTTTTGATCTTGCCGACGTGAGGGGCTCAGCCTTCGCGCACCCAGACCTGTTCGCGGCAGATGAAAGCGACGCAACCCGACACGCCAAGCTTATTGCCGCCATCCATCACTTTGATCTTGGACTTGTAGGTCTTGCCCTTGCCCGGGTCGAGGATCGTGCCGCCTTCGAAGGCGCTGCCCTTGCCTTTGAGGCCCCACAGGATGGTCATGCCTTTGATCGGCTTGTTCTTGTTGGCGCCGGCGCATTTGTCGCACACGGGGTCGGCGGCGCCGTCGCGGTTCAGCAGCTCGACAACGGTGCCCATATACGTACCGTTGCCGGCCTGCTTGATTTCGACAATCGATTTCACCTTGCCGGTGTCGTCGTCGATGGTCTTCCAGCGACCGACCGGGGAATTCTGGGCGGATGCCGCAAGCGGCAGTGCCAACAGCAGCAACGCAATGAATGTGATACGCATGGGTTTCCCTCCGGATATTGAGCCGAATCGACATACATCACCGACTACTGGGCGCTTTTATAACCCGATTCGGCGGCGTATGGTGAGTCGTGTCATTGGCGTGTTCAGACAACCGCCAGCAAGCGCAACACATGCCAGAAGGCCGCGCGGGCTAACATTCATCCATGGAACCCAAGACAGACCGACCCCGCATCCATGCACATGCGGTGCAACCCAACGTGTCGCGGTCCCCACGGATCCGCAACGTCATCGCCATCGCCTCCGGCAAGGGCGGCGTCGGAAAATCCACGACGGCGGTGAACCTGGCCGTGGCGTTGCAGCTGGATGGCGCCAACGTCGGCATCCTCGATGCGGACATCTACGGTCCCAGCGTGCCGGCGATGCTCGGATTGTCCGGGCGGCCGGACAGTCCCGATGGCAAGTCGATCGAGCCGATGCGTGCGCACGGACTGGAAGCGATGTCGATCGGGTTCCTGATCGATATCGACACGCCGATGATCTGGCGCGGGCCGATGGCGACCTCGGCACTGACGCAGCTGTTCAACGAAACGTCGTGGGGCGGAAATTCACCGGATGGCCTGGACTACCTCATTGTCGATTTGCCGCCGGGCACGGGCGACATCCAGCTGACGCTGTCGCAGAAGATTCCTGTCGCCGGCGCCGTGATCGTGACCACGCCGCAGGACATCGCGACGCTGGATGCGAAGAAGGCATTGAAGATGTTCGAGAAGGTGCAGGTACCGGTGCTGGGCGTGATCGAGAACATGGCGGTGCATGTCTGCAGCAGTTGCGGTCACAGCGAACACATCTTCGGCAGCGGTGGTGGCGAGAAAATGGCGGCGCAATACGGCGTGCCGTTGCTGGGGTCGTTGCCGCTGGAGCTCGGCATCCGCGAGCAGGGGGATGCGGGGGTGCCGATCGTCATCGCACAGCCCGATTCTGCGGCCGCGCACGCCTACCGGCTGACGGCGCGCAATGTTGCCGCGCAACTGGCGTTGCGCCCGCGCGCGACGATGGGGATTGCGGCATCGCTGGTGTAGGGCGGGTTTTAACCCGCCGCTCTTCGATCCAGGCACAAGAACCTCTACAGCAAAAGCGGCGGGTTGAAACCCGCCCTACAATTCGCGGCTTCGGTCGGGTGACAGGGAACATTGCATGAGCATCAAGAGCGACCGCTGGATCCGGCGGATGGTCGAACAGCAGCAGATGATCGAGCCGTTCGAGCCAGGCCAGGTCAAGCATGGCGCCGACGGCCATCGCATCGTCAGCTATGGCACCTCGAGCTACGGCTACGACGTGCGCTGCTCGCGCGAGTTCAAGATCTTCACCAACATCAACTCGACCATCGTCGACCCGAAGAACTTTGATCCGGGCAGCTTTGTCGATGTCGAGAATGACGTGTGCATCATCCCGCCGAATTCCTTCGCGCTGGCGCGCACGGTCGAATTTTTCCGCATCCCGCGCGATACGCTGGTGGTCTGCCTGGGCAAGAGCACGTATGCGCGCTGCGGCATCATTGTCAACGTGACGCCGCTGGAGCCGGAATGGGAAGGGCACGTGACGCTGGAGTTCTCCAACACTACACCGCTGCCGGCGCGCATCTACGCTAACGAAGGTGTGGCGCAGATGCTGTTCTTCCAGTCGGATGAAGTCTGCGAGACGTCGTACAAGGATCGTGGCGGCAAGTACCAGGGGCAGACGGGCGTGACATTGCCGCGCACTTGATGGACTTCTCCTTCTCCCGTCGGGAGAAGGTGCCCGAAGGGCGGATGAGGGCGGAAGACTGACTCGCCAATGTACGTGCACCGCGCCTGAAAGTCCGCGCCCTCACACCCCAAGGGTGTTTGCTTCACGGCGTCCGGCGCTGCGCGCCACCTTCTTCCGATGGAGGAGGGAACAGCGTTACTTCTGATACGTCACGAAGAACCCCTGCAAATCCCCGTTCTCGATATACGGCTCCACGCTGACCACCTTGTATCCGTGCGTCGCGAAGGCCTGATGCGCGCGGCTGAGCGAATTCGCTGCGCCCTGGTTGCGGAACCCCCAGCTGGCATCGACCCAGATTGTCGCCGCCGCCATGTTGGCGCGTGCCGCTTCTTCCGCGGCCTTGTCGGGATTCTTGTCGAACAGGCCCGCATGCGCGGGCAGGGCGCAGGCGAGCAGGAGGGCAAGCAATAGATGTTTCATGTTGGTTCCTTTTACGAACAGAAGAATGGGTCTTTGAGTTGACGGGGATGGGAAACATGTCCGTATTGACCGTCATTCCCGCGAAGGCGGGGTTTTCAACAGCGCAGCTGGTCATCCAGTGCCTTTGCTTTTAATGGCTTCAAGTCGCTGGATCCCCGCCTTCGCGGGGATGACGACTTCGTTTTTCAAGGTTGCCTATTGAAGGCGATGCAGCTCACGCAAGCCGCGCACGCCACGCGTCGACTTTACCGGCCAGCAGCGTTGCATCATGCCGCTGCATGGCGCCAAAACCCCAGACCGGCACCGGCCAAGCCGCATCGCCATCGCGACGTCCCACCAGATGCACGTGCAACTGACGCACGACATTGCCGAGCGCGCCGATATTGAGTTTCTCGACCGACGGCTCGCCACGCAGCAGCGATCCGACTTGATGAATCTCAGCCAGCAACAGGCGTTGCTGCGTACCGTCAAGATCGATCCATTCCACGGCATTGGCCACACGCGGCACCAGCAGCAGCCAAGGAAAGCGGGTGTCGTCGATCAGCCGTACCTGCGAGAGCGGTCCATCGGCAAGGAACACGCTGTCGGCTTCGAGGCGTGGATCGAGGATGAAGTCCGTCATTGCAGATGTTCGGCGAAGAAGGCGAGCGTGCGGCTCCACGCAAGCGCGGCGCTTTCGGCGTGGTAATGCGCGGGATCCACGTCGCGATTGAACGCATGCCCGCCCGGATAAACATGCACTTGGGCATCGGGTTGTTTCTGTCGATGCGAGTCGATGTCGGCAGGCGGGATGCTGCTGTCATTCGCACCGAAGTGGAATGACATGGGTGCGCGCAACGATTCATCGAGAAAGGGCACCGTTCGCGCGCCGTAATAACTGACCGCGGGCAAGCCCAGCCGCGTGTTGGCGAGAAAGGCGACGCTGCCGCCCCAGCAGTAACCCACCACGCCGACGTTGTGGCCCTCACCTTGCAATATGTTCGCCGTTGCATCGACGATGGCGATGGCGCGATCGAACCCCAGTGCCGAGACGAGTTCACGCCCCTTGGCAAACCCGTCCTGGCCATAAGCGAGTTCGACACCGCGCTCGACCGGATCGAACAAGGCGGGCGCAATCGCGATGAAACCCTCCGCAGCGAATCGATTCACCACACTGCGCATGTGCGCGTTGACGCCGAAGATTTCCTGCACCACGACCAGCGCGCCACGCGGCGTGCCCTTGGGATCGGCGCGCCAGCCGCCAATCGCGTCTATCTGCGGAACCTGAATGCTGATCGCCTGTCCCATTGCGCCATCCCGTCACAGAATGGTTGATTTTAGCCACGAGCTATACTTCGCGCCCGATTGAAGCCGATCCCAGCCAAAAACAAGCCGTATCCGCATGTCGTTGCAGAATCCAAAAGTCGGTTTCGTCAGTCTCGGTTGTCCCAAGGCGCTGGTCGATTCCGAGCGCATCCTCACCCAGCTCAAGGTCGAGGGTTACGACATCGTGCAGAGTTACGACGCGGCCGATGTGGTGGTGGTCAACACCTGCGGCTTTATCGATTCGGCCGTGACCGAATCGCTGGATGCGATCGGCGAGGCGATCGCGGAGAACGGCAAGGTCATCGTCACCGGCTGCCTGGGCAAGCGCCCGGAGCAGATCCGCGCGGCGCATCCCGATGTGTTGTCGATCAGCGGGCCGCAGGATTACGTCAGCGTCATGAATGCGGTGCATCGCGCGCTGCCGCCGAAACACGACCCGTTCATCGATCTGATGCCGCGCCGCATGCTTGATGACGACATCGGCGTCAAGCTGACGCCGAAACATTACGCCTACCTGAAAATTTCCGAAGGCTGCAATCATCGTTGCAGTTTCTGCATCATCCCGTCGATGCGCGGCGACCTGGTGTCGCGGCCGGTCGATGAGGTGCTGCGCGAGGCTGAAAAACTGGTGCGTGGCGGCGTGCGCGAATTGCTGGTGATCTCGCAGGACACGTCGGCCTACGGTGTCGATGTGAAGTATGCCGAACGCGTGTGGCGCGACAAGTCCTATCAGACCCGCATGAAAGCGCTATGCGAAGGTTTGTCGGAATTGGGCGTATGGACGCGGCTGCATTACGTGTATCCGTATCCCCACGTCGACGACATCATTCCGTTGATGGCGCAGACCCATGACGGCATGCCAAAGTTGCTGCCGTACCTCGACATCCCGTTCCAGCACGCCAGCCCGCGCGTGCTGAAGCTGATGAAGCGTCCGGGCGCTGTCGACAAGACCCTTGGGCGCATCCAGCGCTGGCGCGCGATCGCGCCGGACATCACCATCCGCTCGACCTTCATCGTCGGTTTTCCCGGCGAGACCGAAGCGGAATTCGAGGAGTTGCTGGATTTCCTGGGTGAGGCGCAACTCGATCGCGTCGGCGCATTCGCCTATTCAGCGGTGGAAGGCGCCAAGGCCAACGACTTGCCCGATCCGTTGCCCGAGGCCGTCAAGCAGGAGCGTCTGGTGCGTTTCATGGAACGGCAGGCGGAAATTTCCACGGCCCGGCTCGAAGCCAAGGTCGGCAGCGTGCAGCGCTGCATCGTCGATGCGATCGACGGTGAGCTCGCGATTGCGCGTTCGATGGCCGATGCGCCGGAAATCGACGGCGTCGTGCAGATCCAGGACGGCCGCGACGCGGGGCTCACGCCCGGCGAATTCGTCGATGTCGAGATCATGGGCAGTGACGAACACGATCTGTACGGTGAAGTCGTGTACGCAACCGCGATCAACTGAGACAAGCGCGGTGTCGCGCCGTCGACTGGAGCGGATTGTTCTGGTGCCAGCGTGCTGCATGGCGCGATGGCCGCATCGAAATCGCTGCAGTGTTTGGCCATGCGCTGCTCGAACACGCATTGCAGCCACAGCAATTGCTGGTGGCCAAGTGCATCGCGGTCGCGACGATGGCCGATGCACAGCAGGCGATTGCGGGCGTGGGTGAAGCCGTCGCCGCAGGGGCAGTGTTGAAGATTCGTCGACATGCTTGCGACCGCCGAACCGCTGAGCGAACGCGTGCAACGCATGCTCACCGGCAATCGGCTCGCGCCGGAATACCACCCGTCGATGATCTCGCCGGTGTTTCGTCCCAACGGCTCGATCAATCCGCAGACGCCGAAATACCTGGCGCTGACTGCAAACAACTTCCGCGACTACCGCCTGCAGGTGCGTGGCCTGGTTGAAAAGCCGCTGGAATTCTCGCTGGACGCGTTGCGTGCGATGCCGGCGCGCAGCCAGATCACGCGCCACGATTGCGTCGAGGGCTGGAGCGTGACCGGCGGCTGGGACGGCGTGCCATTGGCCGCCCTGATTGACCTTGCGCGCGTAAAACCCGGCGCACGTTACGTGGTGTTCCATTGCTTCGACGACCTCAGCAACAACGGCAGCCGCTACTACGAAAGCATCGATCTGCTCGACGCCTACCACCCGCAGACCATCGTCGCGCACACGCTCAATGGCGCACCGATCCCGATTGCCAACGGCGCGCCGGTGCGCATGCGCATCGAGCGCAAGCTCGGTTACAAGCAACCCAAGTACGTCCACACCATCGAGTTGGCGGACGCGTATGCGCGTTTCGGCGCGGGGAAGGGCGGATATTGGGAAGACCAGGGCTATGACTGGTATGGCGGTATTTGATCCGCCGTCACGCGGGTATCGCCCCACAGCCCCGAAACTACATGCGCTGCCTGCATGTTGATGCCAGGCAAACGGCTCCATGTATTACATCGTTCACACACGCGGAGAATTGCAATGATTGAAAATGACAAACGCATGGGCGGCATCAGCGTCAAGGCTGCAATCTGGGCAGCGCTGATTGCCGGAGCCGTCTTCATGATGATGGAAATGATCCTGGTGCCGGTTTTCATGGGCGGCAGTCCGTGGGGACCGCCGCGCATGATCGCCGCCATCGGCATGGGGGAAGGCGTCTTGCCTCCACCGGCGACCTTCGACATGGGCGTCATGATGGTTGCGATGCTGATTCACTTCGCACTGTCCGTGCTTTTTGCCTTCGTGTTCGCTTTTATCGCCAAGGGCCGTACGGTGGGTATGGCGACCCTCCTCGGTGCCGTTTTTGGACTGCTGGTGTACTTCGTGGGTTTCTACGTGATGACTGCGGTGTTCCCTTGGTTCGCGATGGGACGCGGCTGGATCGGAATCGTCTCGCACATCGTGTATGGCGCGGTGCTTGGTTGGGTTTACGCATCGGTCGCACGCGGGCGCTCTGCCAGGATGGGAACTCCCTGAGGCTTGCAGCAGCGAGGACGCGAACAGCCGGTGGCAGTGATCGACGCACTCGGCTGATCGGCGTCACACGCCTGAGTTGTCGTAGTTCACCCCGATGATCGCGTAACGCACGATGCCGCTGGGCAGCGTCGCCTCGAATTCATCATCGACGCGCTTCTTCAACATCGCCCGCGCCAGCGGTGAATCGACGCTGATGTAGCCCAACTTCGCGTCGGTCTCGTCGGGGCCGACGATGCGATAACGCAGCCTGTCGCCGTTGCCCAGGTGTTCGACGATCACCCAGGCGCTGAAGAACACGGCGCCCGGATCGGTCGGTGTGGTTTCGATCACGCGTAGCACCTCCAGCCGTTTCGACAGATAGCGCACCCGCCGATCAATCTCGCCCAGCTGCTTCTTGCGATACGTGTATTCGGCGTTCTCGGAACGATCGCCCTCGGCCGCCGCAGCGGCCAGGGCCTTGACCACGTCGGGACGCTTGATGCGCCACAACGTGTCGAGTTCCGACTTCAGCCGCGCATGGCCGTCGCGCGTGATCAGCGCGGTGCTTTTCTCCGCGGGCGGCCGCCAGCGACCCAATTACTGCGCGACGCCTTCGCGTTGCAGGCTCGCGCCGCCATCGCTCGCGCGGATCTCGTTGTTCGAGACCACCGAATATTTCCGGTCGGCCCCGGCCTTGCTGTTGGGGTCGAGCAGCAATTCGACGCCCCTGGCATTGGCCGTCCACGAGGCCATGGCGATTGCGACACGTTTGCTGATCATCAGGTTGATTCCCTTGGTTGGAAGGCGGTCAACGACCACCAAAGATGCCGCCAAGCACGCCACGCACGATGCGATTGGTCACGGTGCGCGCCGCCTGCTTGCCCGCTGCCTCGATCACGCCCTGGCGGCGCTTGGTACCCCACATCCACTCATTGATCTTCTGGCCGACGCCGCCCTGCTGCGCATCTTCCTCACGCGATTTCGCCGCGGGCGCCTGCGTGTTCGCGACGGCGGTTTCAGCACGTTTTGCCAGCATTTCCTCGGCCGATTCGCGATCGACCGTCTTGTCGTATTTGCCGCCGACCGGGCTGGCTGCACGCACCTGCGCACGTTCGGCTTCGGTGATTGCGCCCATGCGGCAGCGCGGTGGCGCGATCAGCGTACGCTCGACCGGCATCGGGATGCCCCGGCCTTTTGAAGGCGTGTCCTGCAGCATGGACACCAGCGCCTCGCCGACGCCCAGTTGCGAGATGGTCTCGACCACGTCGAGCTTTGGATTGGCCACGAAGGTTTCCGCCGCCGTCTTGACCGCCTTCTGGTCGCGCGGTGTGAATGCACGCAGCGCATGCTGCACGCGATTGCCCATCTGGCCCAGGATCTCATCGGGTACATCGTCGGGAAACTGCGAGCAGAAATACACGCCGACGCCCTTGGAACGAATGATCCGGACGACTTGTTCAACGCGCCGCCGCAGCGCGGGCGGTGCATCGTCGAACAACAGGTGCGCTTCGTCGAACACGAACACCAGCTTGGGCTTGTCCAGGTCGCCGACTTCCGGCAGCGCTTCGAACAGCTCCGACAACAACCACAGCAGGAAACTCGAATACAGCCGCGGTTTCAGAATCAGCTGGTCGGCGGCGAGGATACCGATCACGCCGCGGCCATCCTGCGTGGTGCGCATCAGGTCGTTGAGTTCCAGCGCGGGTTCGCCGAAGAACATCTCGCCGCCATCCTGTTCCAGCCGCAGCAACGCACGCTGGATCGCGCCGATGGATGGCGTGCTGACCAGGCCGTATTCGGTCGAAATATCCTTGCGCTCTTCGGCGACCAGGCCCAGCAGTGCGCGCAGGTCCTGCATGTCGAGCAGCAGCAGGCCGCGGTCGTCGGCCAGTTTGAAGACGATGTCGAGCACGCCGCTCTGCGTGTCGTTGAGCTCCAGGATGCGAGACAGCAGCGTCGGCCCGATTTCGCTGACCGTGGCGCGCACCGGATGGCCGCGTTTGCCGAACAGGTCCCAGAAGATGACCGGGCTGCCTTCGGATGTGTAATCAGTGATGCCGATGTCAGCAATGCGTTGCTGGATTTTCTCGTTTGTCGTTCCTGCCACGGCAAGGCCTGCCACATCGCCTTTCACATCGGCCATGAACACCGGCACGCCGAGCCGCGAGAAACCTTCGACCAAGGTCATCAACGTCACGGTCTTGCCGGTGCCGGTGGCGCCGGCCACGAGGCCATGGCGATTGCCGTATTGCGGTTGCAGGAACACGAGTCCGCTTTCGGGCGTCGTGATCGCCTTGCCGACGAGGATCGGGTGCATGACGTTTCCTGCTGGGTCGAGCCTGGATTCTATGCGATGCGATTCTATGCGATGCCATGGCATGTTCCCTGCCAGTGCCTGCAACGTGAACAGCACGCACGACGCGGGTTGCCGGTCTTCGCGCATCGGGACTACCCTGAGGCTTCCTTCGCCGTGATTGTCCTCATGCCCGTATCTACATCTGCATCTGCATCTGCATCTGCATCTGTCATCGGCCGGTTGGCCCCGCTGGTCATAGCGTGTGTCCTCCCTTTCATGTCCAGCGATGCCGTGGCGCAGTCCAGGCGCGACCGCGCCGCGTCAGAAGCGTTGAACCAGCGTATGACCGCCGCGGAGACGCGTTATCGCGAAGCCCTGGTCAAGACCGGCAACAACGATCCCACCGGCATCCCGCAAAGCAACGCGGCGCTGGAAGACATGGAAGACATCGTCATCGCCTGCGGCAAGCACAAAGGCTGCGCCGTCCAGAACATGCTGGTCACGTATAAACGCCTGCTCAAGGGCGCTGCCGACTCGGCAGGCGGCGATGATGCCGATACGACGCTGTCATCGGAGGATGCGGGCGATCTGCCCACCGGGCCGGTGCCGCAAGGCGCGAATGCATCGGAGTTGCTCAGCGCGGACGGCCAGCGCTTCGTCAAGATGGTGCAGTTCAATCCCGCCGTGCAGGCGGGTATTCGTCGCTGGCTGACGGACATGCGCGTGTCGCTGGTGCAGAGCCACGAGAATTACCAGTACATGCGGCACCTGATGTCGCCGTCGTTCCAGCGCAACGGCCTGCCGGAAGCATTGCTCTTTGGCATCATGGCGAAGGAATCCAACGGCAAGGTGCATGTCGGCTCGCGCGCCGGGGCCGTCGGACCCATGCAGTTCATGCCGGCCACCGGCCGACGTTTCGGGCTTGGGCCCGATGGCACCGGTTTCGACACGCGCTACGACCCGCGCGCGTCGGCCGACGCGGCCGCCAGTTACCTCAACGAGCGTTTCGCCGAGCTCAACAACAACATCGAAATGTCGCTGGCCGCCTACAACGGTGGCGAAGGCCGCGCGGCGCGCGTGTACCGCAGCACCGGCGGGCGCAACTTCTGGGATGCCGATGTGTACAACCAGTTCCCGCCGGAAACCAAGGACTACGTGCCGATGGTGATTGCCGCAGCGTGGCTGTACCTGCATCCAAGCGAATACGGGCTGACCTTTCCGAAAGTCGACACCCGCCCCGCGACGTTGAAGCTCTCGCGCTCGGCGACGATCTACGAGTTGACCATCTGCCTGGGCAACGGCGGCACCCGCGACGGCTACATGCGCGTGCTGCGCAACCTCAACCCGCGCTACGAACCCGACAGCTGGATTCCAGCGGGAGCAACCCTGAATGTCACCACCAAGATGGTTGGGTTGTACAACCGGCATTGCATCCAGGGCGCACGCGCGGCATTGGCGAAACAATTGGTGATGAGCGATACGAATTCGGCGATCGTGCGGACGGGGCCGCTGGAAATGATCGAGCCGCCGGTCTCGACCTTCACGCCAGGCACCGGTGCGGTGCCGACGACGGTCGCGACGGGTGTTCCGGTGAAACTGAAGGTGCCTGCCTACCACCGCGTCGAGCGTGGCGAGACGTTGGTGTCGATCGCGCAGAAATACCAATGCGATACCGGTGAGCTGGCGAAGGCCAACGACCTCAAGGGGCCGCGATATGCGTTGCGGTCGGAGCAGCGGTTGAAACTGGAAGGGTGCCGGCAATAAGCAGGCCCATGTCTTCAACGTAGGCTGGGTTGGCTGCACCCACCCAGCGTTTATCACTCCCATCGCTGGGTTGGTGCGACCACATGACCGCATTCAACCTCAGGCGTGCGCCAATATCGCCAGACGCTCACCAAGCCTGACTGGCGACTCGGCATGCAGGTGGGGCGCCAGCTCTGTTGCCCCGCCCGGCAACAACACGATCACCGTCGAGCCGTAATTGAAGCGCGCCATTTCGTCGAAGCGTTCGAGAGTGATGCCCGCGCCGCGAAAATCCTTGACCGTGACCGGGCCGCCGTAAGGCGGAATCTCAATCCCGCTCCACACCGTTTCCACCCCCGACACCAATAACGCGCCGACCATCACCATCGCCATCGGGCCGAAGTCGGTGTCGAAGTGGCAAACGAGACGTTCGTTGCGCGCGAACAAACGCGATACCGCGCCGACCGCATCGGGACCGACGCTGAACAAGCGGCCTGGGATATGCACGGTCTCGCGCAAGGTGCCGGTCCAGGGCATGTGCACACGGTGGTAATCCTTCGGCGACAGGTACACGGTCGCGAACACGCCGCCATCGAAGGCGCGCGCCGCCGCTTCATCGCCAAGCAATTCTGCCGTGGTGAAACCACGACCCTTGGCCTGGAAGATATGCCCCGCGTCCTCGTGCTGCACGCCCTCGTCGGCATGGCCGATGTGCCCGCACTGGCTGATGCGGCCGTCCGCCGGCATCAACAGCGCGCGCGGATCGGGGTCGGGAATACGTGCGCCGGGTGCCAGGGCACGGGTGAAAAAGGCATTGAACGTGGGGTAGGCGTGCGGATCGGGCTCGCCGGCTTCCGACAGGTTCACGCCGAACTTGCGCGTGACCGTAT